>DASZCY010000268.1:0-15410 GCA_035942615.1 Solirubrobacteraceae bacterium
CGGCTCCTACGAGCTCTACGCGGAGGTCCTGCGGCGCACCGCGGTGCGGATCGCCAAGGACGTCGGCTGGGACCTCGAGCCCTCCCGCGCGGGCTTTCTGCCCGACTCGGTGCCGCGCTGGCTGCCCTTCCGCGAGACCAACCCGCAGCTCAAGAAGTTCACCTCCAAGTTCGAGACGGGCCTGATCTCCAACATCGACGACAAGCTGCTGGGCCAGACCCGCCGGCACATCCCCCACGACTTCGACCTCGTGGTCACCGCCCAGCAGGTGCGCTCCTACAAGCCCGACCCGGCGCACTTCAAGGAGTGCGAGCGGCGCATGGGCGGCAAGAAGGGGTGGGTGCACGTGGCCGCAAGCCACTACCACGACGTCGAGCCTTGCGTGAAGGCCAAGGTGCCCGTGGTCTGGGTCAACCGCCACAAGGAGGAGCTCGAGAGCGGCCAGCCCAAGCCGACCGCCGAGGTCAAGACCCTCCTCGAGGCGGCCAGGCTGCTCGGTGTCTGACCGATGCACGTTCGCGCCCTGCACGCCGACGTGGTGGTGGCCCAAAGCGCGGTGTGGCAGACCACCTGCACGCTGGTGCGCGGTGGTGAGGAGGGCTTCGTGATCGACTCCCCCGTGTATCCCGACGAGCTCGAGGCGCTGCCCGCCCTGGCTGCCCAGGCCCGCTTCCCGGTCAGCGGCCTGCTGGCCACCCACGGCGACTGGGATCACCTGCTCGGGCGCCTGGCCTTCGGGCAGGCCGCCCTGGGCTGCGCGGAGACCACCGCGGCGCGGCTGACCGCGCGCCCGGGGGAGGCCCAGCGCGAGCTGCGCGCCTTCGACGCGGAGCACCTCGTCGAGCGTTCTGCGCCGCTGTCGCTCGGCCAGGTGCAGGCCCTGCCGGTGCCGGGGCTGCTGGAGAGCGGTGACCACGAGCTCGAGCTGCACCCCGCCGACGGCCACACCGAGGACGGCATGGCGGTCTGGGCGCCGTGGGCACGCGTGCTGGTGTGCGGCGACTACCTGTCGCCCGCCGAGCTGCCGGTCCTGGGCGACGGCGGCACGCGCTCGGGCTACGTGGCAACGCTGCGCCGCCTCGAGCCGCTGGTCGAGCAGGCCGAGCATGTCGTTCCCGGCCACGGCAGCGTGCTCGACGCCACGCGCGCGGCGGCCATCCTGCGCGAGGACCTCGCCTACCTCGAGGCGCTGCCCGACGCTGCGCTGCCGCTGGCGCGGCGCACGGGCGCCCAGCGACGCGTGCACGAGGCCAACGTGGCGGCGGTGGCGCAGCGGTGATCCAGCACGTCGCCGTGGAACTGCACGAGGGCGACGGCGAGGCCGAGGTCGCCTTCTGGGCGCTGCTGGGCTTCACGGAGGTGCGCCCGCCGGACGCGCTGGCCCCTCGATCGCGCTGGGTGCAGCGCGAGGGAACGCAGATCCACCTCCTGTGGAACGACGACCCCGTCGTGCCCCCAGCCGCGCACGTCGCCGTGGTGTGCCCCGACTACGAGGCCACCCTCGAGCGGCTGCGCGCCGCCGGGTGGGACCCCGAGCCGCGCACCGAGCACTGGGGCTCCCCGCGCGCGTTTGTGCACTCCCCGGCCGGCCATCGGGTGGAGGTCATGGCCCGGCCCCCGGGCTGATCACGCGCGCGGGGTAGCCCGCTAGGCAGAGTCCCCGAGCAACGGAGAAACCGAGATGGCCGAGCAGCTCCAAGAGGTCGCCACCGGCGTCCATCGCTACGCCGACGGCCTGGTCAACTGGTACGTCGTCGAGGAGGGCGGCCAGCTCACGCTGGTCGATGCCGGCTGGCCGCGAAGCTGGCCGCGCATCGCGGCGGCGCTCGAGGGCATCGGGCGCTCCCCGCGCGACGTGGCCGCCATCGTGCTCACCCACGGGCACCCCGACCACCTGGGCGGCGCCGAGAAAGGGCGTCGGGCCACCGGCGCGCCCGTGTGGGTCCACGAGAGGGAGGCGCCGCGCACCAAGGGGCAGGCCAAGGGCGCATCGCCCTTCGCGCTGGTGCCCTCGCTGCTGCCCCACCTCTACAAGCCCGAGGCGCTGGGCTTCGTGGCGCACGCCACCGCCAACGGCTTCATGACGCCCAGGTGGGTCGGCGAACTGCGCACCTACACCGACGGGCAGGAGCTCGACGTCCCCGGCCGCCTGCAGGTGATCCCCACGCCCGGGCACACCGAGGGCCATGCGTCGCTGCTGGCAGCCGCTCAGGGCATCCTGTTCGCGGGCGATGCCATGGCCACGCTCGACCCGCTCACGCGCGAGACGGGGCCGCGCATCATCTCCGACGCGCTCAACGCCAATCCACAGCGCACCCGCCAGTCGCTCGCGGCACTGGGCGCCGCGGACGCCGGCACGGTGCTGCCCGGCCACGGGGAGCCGTGGACGCAGGGTGTCGCCGCGGCGGTGGAGCAGGCGAGCGCCTGAGTGCCGCGATATCCTCGCCAGGGAACGGACGCTCGATGAGCAGGTGCAGACCGGATCGTGACCCCAGCGTGGTCCCCACCGACACGCCCGAGCGCCCGCCGCTCACGCGTCAGCGCTCGGTGGTGATCCTCAACACCGGGCATGGCAAGGGGAAGTCCACGGCGGCCTTTGGTGTGGTGATGCGCGGGGTGGCGCGTGGATGGCGGGTGGCCGTCCTCCAGTTCGTCAAGTCGGGCCGCTGGAAGGTGGGCGAGGAGGAGATCGCCACGCGCCTGGGGGTGGACTGGGCCAAGACCGGCGACGGCTTCACCTGGTTGACCGACGACCTCGAGCGCAGCCGGGCGCTGGCTGGCGCGGCCTGGGAGCAGGCGCGGTCTACCATCGCCGCGGGCCAGCACAGGCTTGTGGTCCTCGACGAGCTGACCTACCCGGTCAACTGGGGCTGGATCGATGCCGGCCAGGTCGCCGAGGTGCTGCGCTGCCGCCCCGCGGAGGTCAACGTGGTCGTCACCGGGAGGGATGCTCCCGAGGCGATCGTCGAGGTGGCCGACACGGTGACCGAGATGCGCAAGGTCAAGCACGCCTACGACCGCGGCGTGCGCGCGAAGCGAGGGCTGGACTTTTGATCGCCGATCCGGCGAGACGGCTCTCATGCCGCTGACGCTCCTGCTCGGGGGCGCGCGCAGCGGGAAGTCGTCGCTCGCCGTGCGCCGCGCGCAGGCGAGCGGCCGCGCGGTGGTGTTCGTGGCCACCGGCGAGGCGGGCGACGAGGAGATGGCCGTGCGGATCGCCCGTCACCGGGCCGAGCGCCCGGCGGATTGGAGCACGGTGGAGGTCCCCGTGGCGCTCGAGGATGCGCTCGCCGACGTGCACGGCGAGGCGTGCGTGGTCGTCGACTGCCTGTCACTGTGGGTGGCCAACCAGATGGGACGCGGGGACGGAGAGGAGGCGGTGGTGGCCGCCGCCCAGCGAGTTGCATCCGCGTGCGCCGCCCGAGGCGCGCCGACGCTGGCGGTGAGCAACGAGGTCGGGATGGGGATCGTCCCCGACACGCCCCTGGGCCGGGCCTACCGCGACCTGCTCGGACGCGTCAACGCCGTGTGGGCGGCGCGCGCGGACGAGGCACTGCTCGTGGTGGCGGGGCGGGCGCTGGCGCTCGATGCGCTCTGAGCGGGCGGTCGGGCTCGTTTTGGGCTTCCTGGGTGACCGCCTGCTGGGAGATCCGGTGCGCTGGCATCCGGTGGCGGGATTCGGGGCGGTGGCGGCGGCGCTCGAGCGCGCGATGTGGCGCCCGGCGCGGACGGCCGGGGCGGGGTACGTGGCGGTGATGGTGGGGGCGGTGCTCGTGGGCGTGGATGCGCTCGGCCACCGGAGAAGAGAACGGGTGGGGCGCTCGGTCGCCTCTCGCGCCCAGATCCTGTTTGCCGCCGCGGTCGTGTCGGCGGCGCTCGGCGGGCGCTCGCTCGAGCACGAAGCACGTCTCGTCGCCCGACTGGTCGAGGCGGGCGACCTCGGGGGCGCGCGCGAGCGGCTTCCCCGGCTGGTGGGCCGCGATCCCTCGGGGATGGGGTCCGACGAGCTGTGCCGCGCCGCGGTTGAGTCGGTGGCCGAGAACACCGCCGATGCGGTGGTGAGCCCGCTGGTCTGGGGGGCGGTCGGCGGCCCCGGCGTGGTGGCCGCCTTCCGGGCGGCCAATACCCTCGACGCCATGGTGGGTCACCGCTCGCCGCGCCACGAGCGCTTCGGGTGGGCCGCGGCGCGGCTGGACGACCTGCTCGGCTGGCCGGGCGCGCGGCTCGGCGCCCTGCTGGCAGTGATGCTGGCACCGCTGGTGGGCGGCAACCCTCGGCGTGCGTGGAGCACGCTGTGCCGCGACGGCGCCGCGCACCCGAGCCCCAACGCGGGTCGACTGGAGGCCGCCTTCGCCGGCGCCCTCGGCGTCCGCCTGGGCGGCACCAATCGCTACCCCTCCCACACCGAGCACCGCCCGACCCTTGGCGACGGCCACCCGCCGACCCCCGCCGACGTCCACCGCGCCACCCGCCTGTCGTACGCGGTCGGCGTGGCGAGCACGGCGCTGGCCGCATGGTGGGCCACGTACGGACCGGTGGGCGGGCTCGCCAGGCCATGGGCGGACAAGGCGCCCAGCGCTTCTCCCGCAGGAGGTCGTGCGTGAGCGATCCGCTGCGCACCCACGGCGACGCCTTCGTCGGGCCGGGCGTCCTGGACTTCGCCGTCAACGTGTGGCCCACGCCTCCCTCGCCGGCCCTGCGCGCCACGCTGGAGCGTGCGCTCGCCGACAGCGCGCCCTACCCCGACGAGCGGCCCGCGCGCGAGGCGGTCGCTCGCCGCCACGGCCGTCCGCCCGGCGAGGTCCTGGTGCTCAACGGCGCGTGCGAGGCCTTCTGGCTCATCGCCCACGCGCTGCGTCCCCGCCACGCGGTCTGCGTGCATCCGGCCTTCACCGAGCCCGAGGCCGCGCTGCGCGCCACCGGCGCGCCGGTCACCCGGGTGCAGCGTCCATCCGGCGACTGGCGCTTGATCCCCGACGACGTCCCGCCCGAGGCCGACCTGGTCGTGCTGGGAAACCCCAACAACCCGACGGGCAACCTCGACCCGGCCGACACGATCGCCGCGCTCGCCGCCCCCCACCGCGTCCTCGTCGTCGATGAGTCCTTCCTCGAGCTGACCGAGCATCCCCACCAGAGCCTGGCCGGGCGTGGCGAGCTCCCCGGCTTGGTCGTGGTGCGCAGCCTCACCAAGCTGTGGGGCCTGGCGGGGCTGCGCGCGGGCTACCTGCTCGCGCCCACCGAGCTCGTCGCTGCCCTGGAGGCCCAGCGCCAGCCGTGGAGCGTCAACGCCGCCGCTCTTGCCGCCCTCGAGTACTGCGCGATGGACACCGCCACCCCGCCGGGTGTTGCCCGCGACGTGGCGAGCGCACGGGCCGACCTCCTCGCTCGCCTCGGCGCACTCGGGCACGTCTTCGCGTGGCCGGCCACCGCCAACTTCGTGCTGCTCGCGGTGCCCAATGGCGAGGCCACCGTCGACCGCCTGGCCGCGCAGAGCATCGCGGTTCGCCGTGCGAGCACGTTCCCCGGCCTGACCGGCGATCACCTCCGCGTCGCGGTGCGCTGTCCGGCCGATCACCAGCGGCTGGTCGGCGCGCTGTAGCGATCGTTGCGAGAGGAAGAACGGTTGCCGCTATTCGCGGACCGATCTCGGGGACCGGCCCGCGAGCTCGGCGCGTCAGTTGATCGTGATCTCCTCGAACATGCCCTCGAGGAAGTGCGGCTTGCCCCCATCGCGGTCGGAGACGAAGCACAGGAGCGCATAGCGGCCCTTCCTCAGCTGCAGATCGGTGACCTCCTTGGTCTGGCCGTCGAGCACCGAGGTGATCACCGTGTTCTGAAAGTCCACCGGCGGCGGGCCTTCGGGCTCCTCCTCGGAAGCGAGTGCCTTCTCGACCTCCTCGATGGGAGTGTCGCCCACGATCGGTGCCATCACCACGTGATGGATCTCGTCGCTGCGGTTGTCGAACAGGACGGTGTTCTTGCCGGCCTTCAGGCCGTTCGCCTCGAAGGTGTGCTCGTGCTCGCCGGCGTCCCTCTCCTCTTCGCTGCCCCCATGTGCTCCCTCATCCTTGGCGACGATGGTCGCGGCGGTCTGGGGCAGCTCGCCGGGCGTGCCCTGGGTGACCTCGAACTCGGCGAGGGCGCCGCGCGTCGCAGGCGAGGGCTCCTCGGGCCCACCGCCGGAGCCGGTGTCGACGACCGCGTAGCGGCCCGCGGGCAGGTTGGTGATCGTCGTGCCCTGCTGGCCGGGTGCCGTCACGCCGACGCCGCCGGCAGCGTGGAGCCACTTCGGGGTCTTGGAGTCCTCCGAACCGATGATCTCGACCGCCTCGCGGGCGGTGTGGCCCTCGTCGACGCGGATCAGCTGCGCCTCGTGGGGCATCCTTCCGGCGTTCTCGAAGACCACCTTCACCAGCCCGCCCTTGATCGAGCCGGGCGCCTTGGTGGCGAAGCGGCCTTGGCCGACGTCGGAGGTGGTGATGGACAGGGTGGTCGGCGGCGCGGAGGCGCCACTCCCCTGCGAAGGGGCGCCGCCGCCTCCTCCGCCTCCGCCGCAAGCGGCCAAGGCCAGGGGAACGATCAAGGCGAGGCTGGCCGCCATCCTGCGGTTCCTCCCGGGAATGCTCAGGTCCGACATGTGAGAGATCCTTTCTCTTTGAAATTCGTCCGGTCGACCGCGCGCGCTTGCCCATCGGTCCGGCTCCGCGCGCCGCTCCCGGTGCCGCTCGGCCGCCGCTCGAGTGCGACATTAGCGAAAGCAACGGCCAACGTCGATCGGTCTCGCTGGGCACTTCCGGACGTCGGGGAGGCGGCTCCGACTTCGAGGGTCTGCAGAGGTGCGCGAGATCCTCTCCTTTCGAGCCGCTGCACCGCGGGTGCGGCTGCGCTCGAAGGAGGAGGTCGACGCCCGCTACGGCTGCTCCTCATGTGCGGGGCGCCTCGTCGGGGATGGCCGCGGAACGGTGTCATCGTGCCTTTGTGGCCCTGATGATCAACAGCACGACCGAGCCCGCGAACAGCACACCCGTAGCGAGCAGCCAGCGTCCCAGGTATCCCTCGGGGGGCAAGCCGCTGAGCTGGGTGTACGTGCCTTCGCTGAAACCGAGAATGAGCGGGAAGTAGACGAGCAGCAGCAGCGCAGACAGGCCGGCGGGAACGCGGAGAAAGACGATCAGACGACGCGTCGTGACGCGCCGGGCGATCTGGTCGAGCCCGCTGTAGAGCGGGAGCAGCACGAAGTCGTGCAGCACGACTGCTCCGACGAACCAGAGGAGGATGTTCCCCAGGTTGCCTGCGCCGGCGAGTTGCAGGATCGCGTACCCGGCCAGCACCAACGCGGCGATGTGGGCGAGGAGGTGCACCGGCGTGGCCCCGTAGCCGCGGCCCAGCCGTCTCATACGCGGCTTCGGAACGTCATCGACGCCACCCACTTGGTGTTGTGGACGCCGGGCAGCGCAGGCACGATCACCCGCGCGGGGAACCCGTGGTCCAGCGAGAGGTCCTCGCCATTGACGCGCAGGGCGAGCAGGGAGCGCTCGTCGGAGAACTGGTCGCGACTCAGGGTCGCCTCGCGCAGGATCCCGCTGGGCTGCAAGGACTCGACGAACACCTCGTCGGCATCCTGCGCGCCCGCCATCCGAGCCAGCTCGGCCAGCGGCACGCCCTGCCACGACTGCGTGGTCGTCCAGCCCTCGACGCACGCTATGGGCAGCGACTCGGTGCGCAGCGGCAGGGCGAGGAGGTCCTGCCGCGAGAGCCGGCGCTCGCCGCTGGCGCCCCGGACGCGCAGTCGGTACACGCCCTCCTCGATTGCCTCGCGCGGCACGCCGGCGCCCTCGAAGGTCTTGTTGATGGGAAATCCGTTGGGGCCCTCGTCAGGGACCGGGCGGCGCGGCGCGAGGAAGGCCACCGGTCGCAGCGGCCCACCGATCCACTGGCCGGCGTTCGCCACGAGAAGAAGCAGCGATCCGCCGCCGGCAAAGGCCAGCACCCCGCGGCGGGTCACCGTCGGCTCGGTGGGTCGCACGGGGACGAGGCCCTCCCGATCGTCGGACTCGGGGCGGGTCTGCTCGAGGTTCTTGCGCAGCGGCTTGAGCACGCCGTGGGTGCGGTAGACCCGGGCGGCCACGGGGACCTTGACGACGAGGTGAACACCGAGGGCCCCGACGAAGATCACCGCCGCCCAGTAGTGGACGACCACGAAGCCGAACTGGAACGCGTACCAGTACTCGATGTTCAGCACGCCCGTGGCCAGCAGGAGCACCGCGCTCGAGACCAGCAGGGTGATCGAGAGGCGCTCGATCGCCTGAGCCGGCGTCGACACGGGCGGCCACGCGAACAGGCGCGGGATGACCGACCACAGCTTGGCCAGCAGCAGGGGGATGATCGCCAGACCGACGTTGACGTGCAGGCCTTGCGAGAGCGCATATAGCCACGACGGACTCGTCGGCCAGTCGAAGGTCAGCGGCAGGTCGCGACCAGCGTCGACGATCGCGTTCTGCCCGAGCGAGGGGTTGTAGGCGGCGTGCGAGAGGAAGCCGGTTGTCGTGACGATGACGATCCCCCCGAGGAGGATCGTGCCGAGCATCGCCGTCAGCCAGGGGCCGCGCAGGGGGGAGGACCAGAACGCGCGGCGGAACGGCCCGGGTGGCGGCGCGTTCGGGAAGAGCCGGGCAAGACCCCGCTCGCGCGACGAACGGTCGTCGGCGGGGACGGCTCGATCGCCCTTCCTCGGCACCGCGCGAACGTACCCCCTGGTTCCTCAGGGCGGGCTTACAGGATGGTGAACAATCGCGGGAAGACAGGGGACCGCTTGGTTCGCCGCAGTCAGGACGACGCGATCGGAAGCCGGAATCGCACGCGCGTACCGCGACACGCGGGTGCGAGCCAGATGCGTCCGTCGTGAGCCTCGACGATCGCTCGGGCGATCGCGAGGCCGAGCCCCGCGCCGTTCCCACCGCGCGCCGCGCCGTCGCCGCCTTGACGGAACGCGTCGAATACGTGCCCGCGTTCGGCTTCGGGTATCCCCGTCCCCGTGTCGGCCACCTCGATCTCGAGCGCCGCGTTCACCACCTCGGCGAGGATGGTGATGACCCCGCCCGCGGGGGTGTGGCGGATGGCGTTGTGGAGCAGGTTGAACAGCACTCGCTGAAGCCTCTCGGGATTGGCCCGTGCCGAGGGCAGGTCGTCGTCGATCTCGCAGTCGACGGTGATCCGCTTGGCGGTCGCCTCGGCCTGCATCGCTTCGAGGGTCTCCCCCGCGAGCATCGAGAGCTTCACGCTTTCCATCGCCCATGCGCGCTCACCGGCCTCGAGGCGGGAGAGCTCGAAGAGATCCTCGATGAGACCGCTCAGCGCGGCGATGTGCAGCTGCATGCGGCCGAGGTACTTGCGCCGCTCCTCCGCTGCCAGGATGTCGTCGCTGAGCGCCTGTGCGACGAGGTGCAGCGACGTCAGCGGCGTGCGTAGATCGTGTGAGATCGCCGCCACCAGGTTGCTGCGTGCCCTCTCCTCGGCCAGCAGCCGCTGTGCCATGGCGTTCGCTGCGGCGGCGAGCTCGGCGAGCTCCTCGGAGCCGTGCGCCTCGATCTCGACGTTGCGTCTGCCCTCGCCGACATCCGCGAGACCGTCGCGGACGGCGCGGACATCGGACACCAGACGCCGGGTCACCATGCGCCCGGTGAGCAAGCCGAGGGTGCCGGCGAACGCGGAGACGAGGACGATGAGGACGGCGTCGTGGGTGCTGAAGAACATGATGGCCGCGAAGAGCACCGCGGCGAGCACCATCTGTGCAACCGGTAGCGCGACGCCGATGGCGACCTGCCGGTCGAGGCTTCCGGGTGACCGTCGACCGGCGGCAAGACGCGCCGCCTGGGTGGCGAGCAGTGCGACGACGACGAGCAGCGAGCCCGTCAGAACCGCCGCTGGGAGCGAGTCGCTGGCCGCGACAACCGTGACGGCGCCGGCCCAGGCGACCGGGAGTGCCGCCGTGAGCAGCTTTACGGCTGAAAGCGGTACCCGATGCCCCACGCTGTCTTGATCCATCTCGGAGACGACGGGTCGCGTTCGAGCTTTGCGCGCAGCCGGCGGACATGAACGGTGACGGTGGCGGTATCGGTGTAGAACGAGTAGCGCCAGACGCGCTGCATCAATTCGTCGCGCGAGAAGACCTGTCCGGCGTGCCGTGCGAGATAGACGAGCAGCTCGAACTCTCGCTGGGTCAGGGCGATCTCCTCGCCATCGCGGACGACGCGATGCCCGGCGATGTCGATGTGGAGGTCGTCGAACCGAAGCGATGGCTTGGGATCCGGAGCGTTTGCGGTGCGCCGAAGCACAGCAGTGACGCGCGCCACCAGCTCGGCCGGGGAGAATGGCTTGACGATGTAGTCGTCGGCGCCCTGCTGCAGGCCGGCCACCCGATCGGCCTCGCCGCCACGCGCCGTTAGGAGGACGACCGCGGCGTGGCGCTGGTCGGTGGCGCGGAGATGGCGCATCACGTCCAGCCCGCTCATGCCGGGCAACATCACGTCGAGCACGACGAGGTCGGGGCGGCGCGCGCCGATCGCGGCGACGGCCGCTGTTCCGTCTGCCGCGACCGTGGTCTCGAAGCCCGCACCCCGTAGGTACCGCGCGACCATCTCGGCAATGGTCGGCTCGTCCTCGACGACGAGGATCGTCCCGCGGTGGCCGGTGGCAACGTTCAAATGTGGGTTAACGCGTGGGTCCTTCGCGGCGCGGCGCGGCGCGTAGCGCAACGGGAGCCAGCAGTCGCTTGGCCTTGCTGCCCAGGAAGCTGAGCGTCCCCGCGCCGCCGCCACCGAGGTCGTACTCGAGCACGGCCCGGCGGCCTCCCCGGCGCGGTCCGCGGTAGCCGTCGACGAAGGACGCCAGCAGATGCGGCTTCTTGTCGATGCCGCCGGTGACCGGCCCGCGGCCGTCCTGGGCCAGCAGCGCGTCGATGGCGCGTTTCAGCGACGGGGCATGCGTCCACATGCCATAGAAGGCAACCCGCCCGTCGGCGCCGATGAGGAACGAGGGGTCGGCCATCTCCCGGCTGTACGTACGGTGGACGGTGCCCTGATAGTCATCGACGAGCACCGGCCAGGGCAGCGCCTCGAGGCGGTGATACTCGCGCGCGCCCTCGAGCTTCTGCTCGTAGTTGGCGTAATGGTGTCGCTCCTCGCCGGGGTGGGCCTGGCGGATGAGGATGTCCAAGAACTGCACGCGATCGCCGTACCAGCGATGCAACTGCTTGAGCGGCTCGACCGAGCCGGTCGTGATCGGTCAGGTGGCGCTGCCGATGTGGATGAGCACGGGGCGGCCGGCGAAGTCGCTTAGCCCGATCGAATGGCCGTCTGTCGACTCGAGCTGGAAATCCGGGGCCTGGGAACCAGGCTGCAGCCCCTCGCCACGGGCCGAGCGCCACAGGTCGGCGGCGAGGTGCTTCAGCCAGAAGTGCTCGTAGTTGTAGCGGCGAAGCTGCGTCGGGCTGCCGTTCGGCCCTCTGCTCTCAGACGTCGAATCGATCATGAGCTGGCGCCTCTTCTGGGAGCTCTCGAGGACGAACCTCGCCTGCAGCCCCGAGGCCGGGAGCACGGGGCCACCATCGCTTTGGTGGGACTGAACGGTACCGTCCAGTCCCTTCCTGTCAAGAGGCCTTCATCACCCGGCCCGTCCTGGCCCGCGGTCACTGGTGGCGAAGGACCGCAGGTAGGACCGGGTCGCTTCGAGCCCGGCCTTCATCGGGCACACGTCCTTGTGAACGATCGCGAGGAGATAGGCCCCCTGGATGCCGGCCAGGGTCGCCGCGGCGAGCTGCCGCGGGTCGGCCTCGGGACCCGGCTCCGGCGGCCAGGACGTCCTCCACGCTCGTCGCGTGGACCCAACGTGAAAGAGGCTTGCGGTCGTGGCCAGGATCCCTCTCCTGTGTCACCCCTCCCCTGTCGGTCTTAGGTTGGGTCACGGAGGTTGTGAATTCCGATGGCTTCGGCGCCCCTTCGCGGGCGTCTGGACGAGTCACAGGATGAGGCTGATGGGAGTTGGAACGGGTCGATCACCGTCCCCGTCGCATCGGCCCTTTAGCGAGCCGATACACCAGGGCTCGAGTCTCGCCGCGCTGGCGGGGCACCACGGCCACGCGACGCAGCCGCGGGTGGGCGTCCAGCCGGCGCTGCCAGTGCGCCGAGCGCTCGCGCACGAGCCTCGCCCACGGCGCGCGGCGATCCTCGTAGCGCTCGACGGGCTGCACGAGCGCGAGCTCGTCGCCGGGCGCCAGGGAGGCGACCGCCCGCGCGGTGCCCGCCCGGGGATCGGCCGCACGCAGGCGCCCGGGCGCGTTGCGCCAGTCGAAGATCAGCGGATCGCGCTCGGGGCCGATCGTCGTGGCGTAGCGCATCCCGGGGCCGAGGTAGCCGCGCAGCACGGCGACGTGCTCGGGCAGAGCGGCGACCACGAGGTCGCCGGCGCCCATCCCGACCGAGCGCATGCCCTCAGCCACCGCCCGGGCGTTGCCCTTGGCCAGGACGCCGTGGGTCACGGGCACCATGGCCACCGCCCCCACCCCGATCACCACGCCGGCCCCCCACCAGCGGGCGGGCGCCAGCAGGACGGCCGCCGGCAGCAGCGCCGGCCCGACCGCCACGGCCACGTAGCGGCTCGCCCACGCCGGGGAGAACTGGGAAGCCAGCCAGGCCACCAGGAGCGTCGCCATGGGCAGGACGACGAGCACCGCCAGCGCCAGCCGCCGCGACCCGGGCGCCGTCCCGTCCGCGGGGGGAGCTCCCGCACCGGCCAGCGCCGGGCCGCGCCCCGGCGCCGCCGTGGTCTCTGCCTCCCTGCCCTCGCCCACCGCCTCCTCCTGCCACGGCCACCTTCCGCGGCCCGACCGGCTCGTCACCGCCCCGAGCACGACGGCACCCAGGGCGATGGCCATGGCCACCGCGAGCTCCCCGAGGTCCGGGCGGGTCGACCACGGGGCGCCCGTCTGCTCGATCTGGCTGAGCAGGGTCGGAACCCACGGGATGTAGAGGAGGGTCAGCGCGCCGTAGGCCACCATCGCGTCGCGCGCCAGCGCCCGGCGCGCCGCCGGGCGACGCGCCCACACCAGCGCCAGGGCACCGAAGGAAGCGCCCACCAGGAACAACCCCCAGTTGTGGGTGTACAGCAGCGCGGCGGTGGCGAGCACGAAGCCTGTCAGCCACCGCCGGCGCCCCAGCGCGAAAGCGCCCGCGAAGCCCGCGGCGGCCAGCATGGACAGCAGGACGACCAGCGCGTACATGCGCGTCTCCTGCGCGTAGAAGGTGAGATACGGGTGCACGGCGGCCACCAGCGCGGCCATCAGTTCCGCGCGCGGGCCGAACAGCGACCGCCCGATCCACCAGGCGACCGGCACGGCGGCGAGCGCGATGAGCAGGCTGAGCGCGTGGGTGGCCGCCTCGCCTGTCCCCACGAGCGCGACCCAGCCCGACAGCACCATGAAGTACAGCGGCGGCGAGCCGTCCTGGGCGAGCGCTGCGGGGATCTCCCAGGGCGGGAGGGAGGCGATGCCCAGCGCGAGGCCCTCGTCGGTCCAGTAGCCCGCCTCGATGCCCCGCGTGCGCAGGAGGGCGGACACGCCCACGAGGGCCACGACGCAGCCCGTGGTGACCGAGGCCGCGGCGAAGCGCACCGGGCCGACTGTATCGCCGGGGCGCTCAGCCCTCGTCGTCGGCGATCACTGCGAGGGTGTCGCCGGGCGCCACGGAGCTGCCCTCCTCGATGGGCAGCTCCTTGATCGTGCCCGCCTTGTGGGCGGTGATCTCGTTCTCCATCTTCATGGCCTCGATGATGGTCACGAGCTGGCCCTCCTCCACGGTCTGGCCCTGCTCGACCAGCAGCTTCCACACGTTGCCCTGCAGGGGCGAGCTCAGGGTGTCGCCCCCGCCCGCGTCGTCATCGCCCGAGCGCGCCGAGCGCTTGGGTGCGGGGCGACCGCCCGCGGCCCCCGCCCCATCGCCCGGAGCTGCGGCGCCCGCGGCCATGGGCGGACCGATCACCTTGACATCGAAGCGCCGCCCGCTGACCTCCACGGTGTAGGCCTGCTCGACGGTCTCCTCCTCGTCGTCCTCCTCCTGCTCGGGGGCCTGATCGAAGGCCAGGCTCTGGAGCCAGCTCTCGTCCTCGAGCAGGTCGCGACAGGTTTCTCCGCGAGTCCACTGCTCGGTGGCCAGCAGCGCCCGGTGGAAGGGGATCAGGGTCTTCAGGCCCTCGATCTCGTACTCGCCCAGCGCGCGCAGCATCCGCCGGGTGGCCTGCTCCCGGTCGCGATCCCACACGATGAGCTTGGCCACCATGGAGTCGTACATCGGGGACACCTCGCCGCCGGCCTCCAGCGCCGCGTCGACACGCACCCCCGGTCCCATGGGCTCCTTGTAGGACACGACCTTGCCCGGGGCGGGAGCGAAGTTCTGCGACGCGTCCTCCGCGTTGATGCGGCACTCGATGGCGTGGCCGCGCAGCGAGACCTCCTCCTGGGCGATGCTCAGCTCCTCGCCGGCGGCGGCGCGGATGCCCTCCTTGACGATGTCGATCCCGGTGGTCATCTCGGTCACGCAGTGCTCGACCTGCACCCGGGTGTTCATCTCCAGGAAGAAGTACTCGCCGTCCTCGGAGGACAGCAGTCCCTCGACGGTCCCGGCGCCCACGTAGTCCACCGCCCGTGCGGCCTCCACGCCGATCTGCCCGATGCGCTCGCGCAGCTCGGGGGTGACGATCCATTCGGGCGCCGGCGACTCCTCGATGACCTTCTGATGGCGGCGCTGGATGGAGCAGTCGCGCTCGTAGAGATGGATCACGTTGCCGTGGCGGTCGGCCAGCACCTGGACCTCGACGTGGCGCGGGTCGGGCAGGTAGCGCTCCAGGTAGACGGTCGCGTTGGAGAAGAACTTCTCGCCCTCGCGCGCGGCGCCCTCGAACGCGGCCTCGAGCTCGTCCTCGGACTCCGCCACGCGAAAGCCCTTGCCGCCGCCGCCGCCCGCGGCCTTGATCGCCACCGGATAGCCGATCGTCTCGGCGATGACCGCGCGGGCGTCCTCCACGGTGGCGACGGGGTCGGTGGTCCCGGGCACGATCGGCACGCCGGCCTCGCGCATGAGCTCGCGCGCGCGCGTCTTGGAGCCAATCGCGTCGATGGCGTCCGGCGGCGGGCCGACGAAGACGATGCCCGCCTTCTCGCACGCTCGCGCGAAGCCCGCGTTCTCGGCGAGGAAGCCGTAGCCGGGATGGATGGCCTCCGCGCCGGCGCGCTGCGCGGCGTCGATGATCTTGTCGACGACGAGGTAGCTCTCGGGGGCCGCGCCGCCGCCCAGCAGGTAGGCCTCGGCGGCGCGGCGCGCGTGGGGCGCGTCGCGGTCGGGCTCGGAGTACACGGCGAC
>DASZCY010000269.1:0-4301 GCA_035942615.1 Solirubrobacteraceae bacterium
AGTCGCCCCGGGCTGACCGCCGCTGCTCGAGCTGCTCGAGCTGGCCATGATGACCAGGCACGGCGGCACGATGATCCGCTCGATGTTGCTGTCCTCGGGCAGCAGGAGCTGGTTCTGGGTCTGGGCGCTCTGCTGGCCTCCCGGGGACTGTGAGCTGCCCGGGCTGAGCAGCACGGTGCTGGCCTGCCCGACGTTCTGAACGCCCTGCATGCAAGGCTGGACGGCGATGGTCTGGTCGAGCGCGCTCTTGGGGACGACGACCTTGTTGGAGCCCGGCGGGGTCTTCGTGGTCTCCTGGTCCAGCTGGGAGAGGCCGCACGGTGGGACGACGACGGTGAGGTCCTCTGACTGACGCGGGACCACGACGGTGCGCACGCCCGGCGCCTGTAGGGCCATCATCACCGGATCCGGCGGGGGCGGCATCTGCATGGCCGAGCCGCCGCCGCCGCAGGCACCGAGGCCGATGGCGGCGGCTCCCATTCCCGCGAGCGCCAGCATTCCCCGTCGATTACGTCGTTGCCGCACTGAAGCATCCCTCCCAAGGACAAAGATGGCGCGATGTTACCCATCTGACCGGGGGACGGACGGACGCCCCAGGAGCGAGGCGCGCGCCAGCGGCTCGTAGCGGGCGCCGCCCGGGCCGGTGTGTGAGCGGTAGAGGGTGAGCGAGGGCGAGCGGAAGGTGGCGCGCGGTGGGGTGGGAAGTGTGAGCTCCCCGGGGTGAAGGCGCCGACGCGCGCGCACGCGGGCGATCGTCACGTGCGCGCGGAAGGGGCGCGTCTCTGGCTCGAAGGCCGCGCCGGCCACCAGCGCCTCCACCACTGCGCGCTGCAACGACGCCAGCGCCCCGCCCTCCTGAGCGACGGTGATCGTGAGCACGCCCGGCCGGCGCGGGGGGAGCCACAGCGCGTCCCCCAGAAAGAGGGGTCCGGCGGGCATCGCGCAGGCGGTGACGAGCGCGCCGATGGCCTCGGCCTGCTCCTCCTCACGGGCGCCCAGGAAGGCGAGCGTGAGGTGCAGGTTGGCCTCGGGCACCACGCGCAGCGTGCCGCCGGACGCCCCGGCCGCCGCACCTCCCCACGCGGCCAGTGACGCGCGCACGTCGGCGGGCAGGTCCACCGCGACAAAGAGGCGCACGCGGGGCGGGCGGGTCTGGCCGCCGCGCGGGGCACGCCCCCCGGACGGGCGTTCCCCGCCCGTCACGGTGGGTCGCTCTCCCCCGCCAGCACCCTGCGCAGCAGGTGCAGGGCGACGGTCGTCGAGCGGTCGCGGACGTCGGCCCGCCCGCCCGGGAGTTGCACGCGACGGGTGAGCGCCCCGCCGTCGCGCAGGGCGGCGCACAGCCACACGGTGCCCACGGGTTTCTCCTCGCTGCCCCCGCCCGGCCCGGCCACGCCGGTCACGCCGATTCCGGCGCCGGCGTCCAAGCGGGCGATCGCGCCCCGGGCCAGGGCAAGCGCGACCTCCCTGGAGACCGCGCCGCAGCGGGCGATCACCTGGGCATCAACCCCCGCGAGGGCGGTCTTGGCCGCGTCGGCGTAGACGACCACGCCACCGGCCACCACGTCCGAGGACCCCGGCTGCTCGGTCAGCCGGGCGGCGACCAGACCGCCCGTGCACGACTCGGCCACGGCGACCGTGCGTCGTGGCGGGCCCCGCAGCGCGGCGAGGACCTGGTCGTCGATCGAACTGCCGTCCTGCGAGAAGAGCGTGTCGGCGTGGCGTTCGCGCACGACGTCGGCGAACGCGTCGTAGACGGCCTGCTCCGAGGGCGCATAGCGCGTGACCACTTCCACCTCGCCGCGGCGCAGGCAGGTGGTGATCTCCAGGCGGCCCAGCTCGAGGCCGGCCACCTGGGCACGGCGCAGCGTCTCGGCGATCTCGGACTCGGGGATCCCGAACAGGCGCAGCATCCGCTCCCGCAGCTCGCCGGCGCCGGCCACCGCGGAACGAAAAGCCTCCTGTTCCATGGCTTCTTGCCACATGGGCTGCAGCTCGCGCGGCGGCCCGGGGAGGACGACCACCGTCGGCCCGGTCGTCCCGTCGCCAGGTGGGACCACGAGCCCCGGTGCCGTGCCCACCGGCTCCAGCACGGTGGCCCCCCGCGGGATCATGGCCTGCTTGCGATTGCCCGCGCGCACGGCGTCCATGTCGAGGTCGGGGTAGCGGGAGACCAGCGAGCGCAGGACCTGCGCGATGCGCCCCTCCAGACCCTCGTCGAGCACCAGCTCGCGCCCCTGGAAGCGGGCGACCTGCTCCGCGGTCACGTCGTCGGCGGTGGGTCCCAGTCCCCCGCTGGTGACGATCAGGTCCACCCCTTCGCTGGCCAGAAAGCGCAACAGCGCGAGCAGATCCTCCGGGCGGTCGCCGACGATCCCCAGGTGGGCGAGGTCCACGCCCAGCTCGAGCAGGCGGTCGGCCAGCCACGGACCGTTGCGGTCGCTCACCCGCCCGGTCAGCACCTCTGTGCCGGTGACGACGATTCCCGCGCGCGCGGCCATCAGCCGCGGCCCCGCCGAGCCGGCGACTCCCTCACGAGCAGTCGGGCACGGAGCGCCGTGCCAGGCGCTGGCGACCCGAGCCCCGGGTGATCTCCAGCGAGGTCCCCGGCGACACCGCGCGGCGCTTGCCGTTGATGATCAGCCTCGCGAGGTCGTTGCCCAGGTCCAGCCGGAAGCGCTCGGCCCTGAAGGTGTCGGTCTTGTCGCCGGGTGCGAGTTGCTCGCCGCGCACGAGGATGCCGTCGTCGCCGGCCAGGCATACGTACACGGGCGCGGGACCGGTGGCCTCGATGCGCAGGCGCACCCTCCTGGGGCGGTCGTCGGCCGGTTCGTCGCCGTCTCCGGAGGAGCGCCCGCCGTCCTCACGGGAGTCCCGGGAGCCCTCGCCCGAGTCATCCTCGGTGGCCGTCGGCGGGGGCGGGGTCTCCGCCGCCGTGCCCGCGTCGTCGCCCGCGCTCTGGCCCAGGGCCCACAGCGCCGCGATCAGGGCCACCACGACCGCGCCGATCACCAGCCCGCGCGGGAAGGCCGGCCGGCGGCGCCGGGGCTGCTGACGGGCCGTACCGGGGGTGATGGGCTGGCGCTCGATGTCCGACAGGCGCTCGAAGCGCAGCTTGTACTCCTCGACGAGCATCTTGGCGTCCAGGCCCAGGGCCTCGGCGTAGGTGCGCAGAAAGGTCTTGACGTAGGTCGGGCCCGGAAGGAGGTCCCACTCCTCGTTCTCCAGGGCGCGCAGGTACTTGGCGCGGATCTTCGTCTGGGTCTCCAGCTCGATGATGTCCATCCGCGCGCGCATGCGCGCCTCGCGCAGCGTGGGCCCGATGTCGGCCATGAGCGGTCAGGTTAGTGCTCGTCAGCGGCGCTCCGCCTCGACCGCGAAGACCTCCGCGTCGCCCATCGGCGGCGGGGCGGGCTCGTCCTGCGTGGCGCCCGGGGGTTCCTCGCGGGCGTTCAGCGCGGCCACGACGCGCTCCACGTCACCCTCGGTCACCAGGACCTGGCGGGGCTTGGAGCCCTCGTAGCCGGAGATCACGCCACGGCGCTCGAGCATGTCGATCAGCCGGCCCGCGCGTGTGTAGCCCAGGCGCAGGCGACGCTGGAGCATGGAGGTGGAGGCGGTCTGCATCTCGGCGACCAGGCGGATGGCGTCGGGCAGCAGGGGGTCCTCGTCGGGGTCAAAGCCGTCGTCGCCGTCCTCGGAGGCGGTCGCCTCCCCGTCCTCGACCTCGTCGAGCAGTTCCTCGCGCAGCTCGGGCTCGCCCTGGCGCCGCCAGAACTCCGTGAGCTGGGCGATCTGGCCTTCGTCGATGAAGGCGCCCTGGATGCGCTGCAGGCGGCTCGAGCCGACCGGTGCGAAGAGCATGTCCCCCTGGCCCAGCAGGCTCTCCGCCCCGTTCTGATCGAGGATCACGCGCGAATCGGTCTGGGAGGACACCGCAAAGGCGATGCGCGAGGGGACGTTGGCCTTGATCATGCCTGTGATGACGTCCACGCGCGGGGACTGGGTGGCCAGCACGAGGTGGATGCCCACCGCCCGTGCCTTCTGGGCCAGGCGGATGATCGAGTCCTCCACGTCGGCGGGCGCGACCATCATCAGGTCGGCCAGCTCGTCGATGATGCACAGCAGGTAGGGCAGGGGAGCCTGGCCGCGCTCGCCGCGCGCGCGGTTGAGCTCGGGCAAGGACCGCGTCTTGGCCAGCGCCATCGCGCCGTAGCGGTCCTCCATCTCCTTGACGAGGTTGGCCAGCGCGTTGGCCGCCTTGCGGGGGGAGGTGATGACGGGGGTTAGCAGGTGGGGGA
>DASZCY010000270.1:0-9195 GCA_035942615.1 Solirubrobacteraceae bacterium
GCCTGTGCGGCGGTCTCGCGCAGGAGGCCGATCGCCGCGTCGCGGTCGCCGGCCGTGGTCAGCGCCCGCCCGGCGAGCAGGAGGGCGAGCGCCGGCCAGCGCCTGAGCATGGCCCCAACCATCGCACGCTTCGGCCCGCGCACCGGGCGCTGGCGGGCGGAGTGGGCACGTCACGACTCCGACGAAGCGCACTCGCACCCCGGGCCGCTGGCCGTCGACCGCTCCCTCCAGGGGCAGGGGATCGGGTCCGTGCTGCGAGCCCGGCGCTCGCTGAGGCAGTCGCCGCCGCCACCCGTCCCCGGCTCCGTTCCCCGGGGCCGGCGACGCGCTACCCAAAGCGGACCTTCCCGTTGGACTTGGCACGGGCCTGCGCGCGCTCCACGAAGTCCAGGCGCTTGGTGGCCGCACGGAACAGGCGCGTCACCAGGCGCAGGCGGGCGTTCTCGGAGCGCAGATCGAGCAGGCCCTGCTTGGCCTCCAGCCCGAAGTCGACGGTGGCCGCCATCTCGTAGGCGCTCAGCGAGGAGAGATCGGCCTCCTCCATCTCGCGGTCGGTGGCCTGCAGCACCAGCTCGGCGTAGGCCTCGCGGGCACGCTGGGCGGTCTCGGGGTCGGGCTCCTCGGCCTTGTCGGCCAGAAACTCGACCGTGCCCGCCGGGTAGGGGAAGTCGTCCTGCTGGGCGACGAGGCGGAAGGGCCGGGTGCCACGGGTCAGGATGTTCAGGCGCCCGTCCTCCATGCGCTCGAGCACCTCGCCCACCTCACACGCGCAGCCCGTCGACCTCAGCTCGCCCTCGTTGCTCCAGATGACCCCGAACTCGCGCTCCTCGTCGAGGCACAGCCCGATCATCGTCTTGTAGCGCTCCTCGAAGATGTGCAGGGGCACCATCTCGTGGGGCAGGGCGACGAGCCCCAAGGGGAAGAGGGGGAAGTCCTCCACGCGCTCCACGGCGTACCAATGTAATGCCCACCGTGAGCACAGCCCTCCTCTGGTACCGCCGCGACCTGCGCGTGCACGACCACCCTGCGCTGCACACCGCGGTAGCGCAGTTCGAGCGGGTGGTGCCGGTCTTCGTCCTCGACGACGCGCTGCTGCACGGGCGCTTCGCCTCTGCGCCGCGCACGGCGTTCCTGCTGGGCTGCCTGCGCGCGCTGGACGACGACTTGCGCGAGCGCGGCAGCGGGCTCGTGGTACGCCACGGCGTGCCCGAGCGGGCGCTGGTGGACCTGGCGGGCGAGACGCATGCCCGGGCGGTGCTGTGGACCAGCGACGTGGCGCCCTATGCCCGCGCACGTGACTTGCGCGTGACCGAGGCGTTGCGCGGGGCCGGCGTACAGGCGCGGCCTCACGGCGGAGCCTATGTCGTCGACGTCTCGCGACCCCGCACCCAGGGGGGCGATCCCTACAGCGTCTTCTCGCCCTTCTGGCGGCGCTGGCAGGGGATGGAGCGCCGGACCGTGCACCGCGCGCCCCGGGGCATGCCCGCCCTGCCCTCCGGGGTGAGCAAGGGCCGCGTGCCGCGCGAGGCGGCCGACCTCGGCGTGAACGCCGGCGGGCGGGTGGGCGAGCCGGTCGCGCACCCGGGGGAGGCAGCGGCGCGCGACGCGCTGACCCGCTGGCTGGACGGCCCGCTGTCGCGCTACCACGAGCGCCAGGACGAGCTGGCGCGCCCGGGGACGTCGGGGCTGTCGCCCTACCTGCGCTGGGGGTGCCTGTCGCCCCGCGAGCTCGAGGAGCGCGCGCGGCACCGGGGCGGCGAGGGCGCCGGCGCCTGGGTGCGCCAGCTGTGCTGGCGTGACTTCTACGCCCACGTGCTGCTCATGTGGCCCTCCAACGCCCGCCACGAGTTCCAGGAACGCTTCCGCGACCTGGAGTGGGAGGACCCCGGCGAGCACCTGAAGGCCTGGCAGCGCGGCGAGACCGGCTTTCCCGTCGTGGACGCGGCAATGCGCCAGCTGGCCGCCACCGGCTGGATGCACAACCGCGCGCGCCTGATCGTCGGCTCCTTCCTGACCAAGGATCTGCACTTGGACTGGCGCCACGGCGAGGCGTGGTTCGAGCGCTTGCTGCTCGACGGCGAGCCCGCCCAGAACAACGGCAACTGGCAGTGGATCGCCTCGGTGGGCACGGATCCCGCCCCGCCCTTCCGGCGCATGTACAACCCGACCCTGCAGGGCCGGCGCTTCGATCCCTCCGGCGAGTACGTGCGCCGCTGGGTGTCCGAGCTGGCAGGCGTCCCCGACGAGCACGTGCACGAGCCGTGGGCCATGAGCGAGGCCCAGCAGCGCGAGGCGGGTGTGCGGCTTGGCTCAGGATATCCCGCCCCGATCGTCGACCACAAAGCCGAGCGCCGGCGCGCGCTGGAGTTCTACCGTCGGGCGTCCCGCCCCCGGCTCTGAGCGAAGGGCCGGTCCACCGGCGGGAGCGGACCGGTCAGGTCTGCTCCCGCCAGGTGACCGCCGCGCGGGCGATGTCGGAGAGCGCGGCGCGGAGGTCGCTCGCACCTCCGACCGAGCGGGCCGCTGCGAGTGCCTTGAGCGCCTGGGCCATGACGGCCGGCCCGCTCGGGCCCTCGCTGCGCAGCTCCGCCAGCTCGTCCGCCGTGAGCCGGCGCGGCTCGCCGCTGAGGACGGCGACCGTCTCGCGCAGCTCGCGCTCAGCGCGCGCTGCCCGCAGCTCGGCCTCTTCGGCGCTCCGCCGCGCGGCCGCCGCAGCGGCCTGCGCCTCGCGCAGGACCGTGCCCTCGGGCGCCTCCTCGCGGATCGTCACGACCTCCCGGGGCTGCGACGCGTCCTCACGCGCAGCCTCCAGCAGCCGCTGCACCGCGACGAGCTCGTCGGCCGCCCGGTCGCGCCCGGCCATGAGCTCACGACGCTCGCAGCGCAGCGTGGTCACCGTGGCTTCGGCACGCTCGAGCTTCGACGCCAGGCGCTTCGCCGCCGCGCGGGCCTCGGCCGCCTCCATGCGCGCCCCGGTGATCTGCTCGCGGAGCTCGCGCACGGCCGCATCGGCCTTGGCCTCTGCGGCCGTCGCGCGCTTGCGCGCACGGGCAATCGCCGCGTCGTCGATGACGCGCTCACGGATCACCTTCGGCTTTGCGCCGGCCGCGGCTCGCCCGCCGGCCGCGCGAGCGGCGTCGCGCTCGTCGGCCAGTCGTGTCGCGCGCTCGCGCGCACGGGCGACCTGCGACTCGAGCGACCCCGCGCGCTTCTCGGCATCGCGTGCCCGTGCAAGCGCAGCGCTGACCATCGCGCGGCCCTCCGGGCTGATCTCAGCCCGGTTGGCCTGCTCAGGATCGACGTCACGCCGGCGTACGGGGCCCGGCTTGGCCGGCTCGAAGCCCGCCGCCCGGATCGCCTCACTCAGCGAACCGCCGAAAGGCCGCTTGGCCGAGTTGAGCGCCGGCCACGGCGACCCGTCGGGGCGGCCGGCGCGGTAACGCTCGACGCGCCACAGCTGCCCGGACCACTTCGCCGAAGAAGGGTTCCAGTCGGCGGCCCGGGGAGGCTCGCCGTAGAGAGCGACCCACTCCTGGATCGCCTGAATGATGGAGTCGCGGTCCCACCCGCCACGGGCCAGGCGGAGCCCGGGCGTGGCTCCCGCGAGCGTCGCGGGAGCCATGCCTGATTGCTCCCGTTAGACGCGGTTGCGCGGGTCGAAGGTAGGACGCTGCTGCCGGATGCGCAGCCAGCGCGACGTTCCCGCGGCCTCGAGGGCGGCAGGGACGGGGTAGGCGCTGAGGTGCATCCGGTACATCGGCCGCGACAAGGTAGAGACCGAGCCGCCGTTTCGCAAGCTCCAAGCTCTTGGCACGACGACGCACTCCGTGGGTTCGAGTCCTCGAGGAGTCGAACCCCGACCGGGCGCGGTCGCGCGTCGACACCACCTGCGCCGTCGCGTTTCCAAGCGGCGTCATCTGGGAGAGGGTGCATGAATGACGGACTCGATCCCCATCTCTGTTCGCGGCGACGTCGATGACCGCGCAGTGGATCAGCTGCGCCGCTGCGCGCAGGCGGGCGACGCCGTCGCGGGCGTGCTCTGCGCGGACGGCCACGTCGGCTATTCCCAGCCGATCGGCGGCGCGGTCGCGTACCCCGAGCACGTCTCTCCCTCGGGGGTGGGTTACGACATCGCCTGCGGCAACAAGGCGGTGCGCACCGACGTGCTGGTCGCCGACCTCCGCCCCGACCTGCCGAAGGTGATGGACAGGGTCTACGAGCGCATCTCGTTCGGGGTGGGACGCAGGAACGACGAGCCGGTCGATCACCCCGTGCTGGACGCGATCCGCGCCGCGGACTTCGCCCCCCAGCGCGGACTCTACGATCTCGCCGCCAAGCAGCTGGGTACCGTAGGGGCCGGCAACCATTACGTCGACCTCCTCGCCGGCGAGGACGGGCATGTGTGGGTGGGCGTGCACTTCGGCTCGCGCGGCTTCGGGCACAAGACCGCGAGCGGCTTCCTGGCGCTGGCGCAGGGCAAGGGTTTCGGCGACCGTGGCGCGGAAGGCGAGATGGACAGCCCGCCGATCCTGCTGCACACCGATTCCGCGCTCGGGCAGGCCTACGTCTCGGCGATGAGCCTCGCCGGCGCTTACGCCTACGCGGGACGCGACGTCGTGGTCGACCGGGTCCTCGAGATCCTCGGCGCCAACTCCACCTATGAGGTCCACAACCATCACAACTTCGCCTGGCGCGAGCGCCACTTCGATGCCGACGTGTGGGTGGTCCGCAAGGGATGCACCCCGGCGTTCCCGGATCAGGAGGGCTTCGTGGGCGCGACGATGGGCGAGCCCAGCGTGATCCTGCGCGGCACCGACGACCCGGCCGGAGCCGCCCTGCTCTTCAGCACGGTGCACGGTGCCGGACGCGTGATGTCGCGCACTCAGGCCGCAGGCCGCATGGGCAACCGCGCGGAGTGCAATGACCGCGGCTGCGACTTCTGGGTCACCTGGCGCAACTACCAGCACGAGCGCGAGAAGCACGGGCTCCCGGTCGGTGCTCGGTTCACGCTGTGTCCACGCCACCCCGGCGGGAACATGAGCAAGCGGCGCGGGCGCGTCAAGGACGGCCGCATCGACTTCGGTGCGGTCAGGCGGGAGCTCGCGGGCAGGGCCATCGAGCTGCGCGGAGGCGCGGCGGACGAGGCACCCGAGGCCTACAAGCGCCTGGACGCGGTCCTCGACGCCCACGCCGACACCATCGAGATCGTGCATCGCCTCACGCCGATCGGCGTCGCGATGGCCGGTGCCGACACGTTCGACCCGTACAAGGACTGAGAACTCGAACCCCCAGGAGCCTTGGTCGGGTCGTCTTTGTATCGCCGGGGCCGAGTAGGCAAGCTGGGGCGGTGAACGGCGCGCCGTCTCTGGAGCTGGGATTCGCAGAGCCGACCACGCGAGCATCAGCCCGGAGCGCGTTTGCGGTCAGCCGCCCGGCGGCTCACGCAGCGGCGCGGTGGTGAACTCGCGCATGCCCTCGGCGAAGTCGACCTGCGCGCGGAAGCCCAGCTGCGCCTCGGCCTTCTGCGCCGCGGCGGAGACGTGGCGCACGTCGCCCAGGCGATAGGCGCCGGTGACCTCGGGGCGCGGCGCGTGCGGACCGGCCGCGTCGGCCAGGGCGGCGGCCATGTCGCCCACGGTGCGCGGCGTGCCGCTGGCCACGTTGAAGGCGCCGGGCACCGGCCGGGGCGAGGTGAGGGCGAGCACGTTGGCGTGGGCGACGTCGCGCACGTGCACGAAGTCGCGCCGCTGGGCGCCGTCCTCGAAGACCTGGGGCGCGCGGCCCGCGGCCAGGGCCGAGCGGAAGATCGACGCCACCCCCGCATAGGGCGTGTCGCGGGGCATCCGCGGCCCGTAGACGTTGTGGTAGCGAAGCGCGGTGACCGGCACGCCGGTCTCCCGGCTCCACGCCGCGCACAGGTGCTCCTGCGCAAGCTTGGTGGCCGCGTAGACGTTGCGCGGGTCGGGAGGAGCATCCTCGGGCACCGACAGCGGCTCGAGGGCGAGGCCGCAGCGCGGGCACGGTGGCTCGAAGCGCCCCGCGTCCAGGTCCTCCACGCGCCGGGGCGGCGGGGCCACCGGGCCGTGCTCGGGACAGGCATAGCGACCTTCGCCATAGACCACCATGGAGGAGGCGAGCACCAGCCGCCCCGCGAAGGACCCGCGCGCCAGCTCTCTGAGCAGCACCGCGGTGCCCACGTCGTTGTGTGACGTGTAATCGGCGATGTCGCCGATGTCGCTGCCCAGGCCGACCATGGCTGCCTGGTGGCAGACCAGGTCCGCGCCGGCGCTCGCCTCGCGCACCGCGTCGGCGTCGCGTACGTCCCCCCATCGCCAGCGTGCCGCCTCGTTGAGGGCGGCCGGCGTACCCCCGTGCGCCGCGGGGTGCAGCAGATCGAGTACGACCACGTCGTGGCCGCCGGCGACGAGCTCGTCCACGACGTGCGAGCCGATGAACCCCGCGCCCCCGGTGACCAGGACGCGGCTCATGCGCGCGGACGCCGTGGTTGGCTCAGGCTGGGTGAGGGCATGACGGGCCGTATCGTTCCGTCTTTGGTCGACGGTCGCCTCCTGGCCGTTGCCGCGAGCCGTCATGGTCGACGTCGTCCTCCCCGTCCTCAACGAAGCGCAGGCCCTGCCCTGGGTCCTGGGCCGCATGCCCGAAGGCTTTCGCGCCATCGTGGCCGACAACGGCTCCACGGACGGCTCGGGCGGGATCGCCGCCGCCCACGGGGCCACCGTCGTGCGCGAGCCGCGTCCCGGCTTCGGCGCCGCGTGCTGGGCGGGACTGGGCGCCGCCTCCACGGACGTCGTGTGCTTCATGGATTGCGACGGCTCCCTGGACCCTCGCGACCTGCCCACCATCGCGGCGCCGGTGCTCGAGGGCCGCGCCCAGCTCTCGCTGGGCGCGCGCGCGGCGCAGCGCGGCGCCTGGCCCCCGCACGCGCGCGTGGCCAACCGCGTGCTCACCTGGGAGCTGCGCCGCCGTGCCGGGGTGCGCCTGCGCGACCTGGGGCCGATGCGCGCCGCGCCGCGCCAGGCGCTGCTCGACCTGGGCATCCTCGACCGGCGCTTCGGCTGGCCCCTGGAGATGGTCCTGCGCGCCGCACGCGCCGAGTGGACGATCGTCGAAGCTCCCGTCCCTTACCTGGCGCGCCGCGGGCGGTCCAAGGTGACCGGTACGGTGAGGGGGACCGTGCGGGCCGTCCGTGACATGGCGGGGGTGCTCGAGTGACCGCCGCTTCCATTGCCCTCGCGGTCATCGCCAAGGCCCCGGTGCCCGGCCGCGTCAAGACGCGCCTGAGCCCGCCGCTCTCGCCTGAGGAGGCCGCCGCGCTCGCGCAGGCCGCGCTGGAGGACACGCTGGCCGCGGTCGCCGCCGCGCCGACCCATCGTCGCGTGCTCGTGCTCGAGGGCCAGCCCGGTGACTGGCTGCCCGAGGGCTTCGAGGTGATCCCCCAACGCGGTGACGGCCTGTCCGAGCGCTTGGGCAATGCCTTCGCCTCGATCGTCGAGCCCACGCTGCTGGTGGGCATGGACACGCCCCAGCTCGGCGTTGATCTGCTGGAGCGCGCCATGCGCACCCTGACCATGCCGGGAGTCGATGCGGTGCAGGGCGACGCCACCGACGGTGGCTACTGGGCCATCGGGCTGAAGCGACCCAACCGTGCCGCCTTCGCCGGCGTGCCCATGAGCGTCGACCACACCGGCGAGGCCCAGCGCGCGCGCCTGGCCGAGCTGGGGCTGACCGTCGCGCAGCTCCCGGCGCTGTGCGACGTGGACGACCTCGAGGACGCCCTGGTGGTCGCCGCGCAGGCTCCCGCCAGCCGCTTCGCCGCCACGCTGGAGCGACTCGACGCCGCGGCGCGGGCGGCCGCGTGACGACCGGACTTGCACGCCTGCGCGCCGCCCGGCGCGCTCATGGCGAGGTGCCGTCGCTGGCCAACGGCAGCGTCACCGAGGAGCAGGTGCCCCTGGCCCCCTCCGCGCTGTTCACCCGCGCCCTGCGTGAGCCCGGGCTGCGCCTGCGTGCGGTCACGCGCGACGGCAGCGAGCTCCCGCTTCCGGTGGCACGCTGGCTCGGCCCGCCCACCGGTGCGGAGGCCGACGCCCTGGCCGACGTCGAGGGCCCTGCGCTGGACCTGGGCTGCGGGCCGGGGCGCCACGTGGCGGCGCTGCACCACCGCGGGGTGCTCGCCGTTGGCGTGGAGATCGCCACCGAGGCGGTGCGCCTCGCGCGCTCGCGCGGGGCGCTGGTCATCGAGGGCTCGGTCTTCAGCCCGCTGCCCGGCGAGGGCACCTGGCGGGCGGTGCTGCTGCTGGACGGCAACATCGGCATCGGCGGGCGTCCGCGCACGCTGCTCAACCGCGTGCGCTCCCTCCTGGCCCCCGACGGGCATGCGCTCGTGGAGCTCGATCCGCCGGGCACGGCGAGCCACCAGCATGAGGTGCGCCTGGAGGCCGGTGACCAGCAGAGCGTCTGGTTCCCGTGGGCGTCCGTCTCGGCCGACGGGGTCGAGGAGCTGGCCGCCACCGCCAGGCTTCGCGTCGGCTCGTGCTGGGAGCGCGACCGGCGCTGGTTCGCGCGGCTCCTGCACGTCTGATCCGCTCGCCCCGACCGCCGGTACGCAAGCACCCGGGTGGACTGCGACCGGCGGGTCACCCTCCCGGCCCGTGCTCCAGGTCGAGCCCATCGGGGTCGACGACCTGCACCCGGTCGCCGGCGCGCACCAGAAGACGCCCGTCCGCGCCGAGCATCACCGCGCGCGCTCCGGGCAGGGAGGGGAAGCCCCCGATCACGCCCGGGCGAGCGACGGCGCTGAGGCCGGCCACGCGGTCGCGGGCGGTCAGCGTGACCCACAGGCGCTCGCGGGGTGCGTCGTGCACGAGGGCCCACGGCGTCCCGGGCAGAGCCACGCGCCGGCTGAGCATGAGCTCGTCCTCGACCAGGAAGACCAGCAGCGCGTCGAGCTGCGCGTCGGTGACCCACACCAGGCCCTCGCCGTCGCCGGCCAGCTGCGCCGGTCCGGCGCCCGCGGGCGCTCGGTCCACCAGCGCACCGGTGCTCGCATCGCGCATCTCGAGCACCCGGCGCACCGGATCCAGGCGCACGACGGCCTCGCCGCCGCGCACACGGGCCTCGCGCACCGGCTCGGGCGGCGGGCGGCCGGCGGGGCGCACCGCACCGGGCAGGGGC
>DASZCY010000271.1:0-1605 GCA_035942615.1 Solirubrobacteraceae bacterium
CAGACGAACCACCCCCGCCCGTCGTGGCGGGCGGTGCTGACCACGCCCAGCCAGCGGCGCTCGCTGTCGTCCAGCCACGCCATGACCTCGTCGGAGGGCTCCAGCTCGGGAAAGCGCTCGAGGATCGCCGCGACGTGCAGGGCGACCCACTCGTCTACGGGCGCCCACCACTCGCGCCGGTCCCAGTCGAAGCGCCGCCCCGGGATCCCGCGCGCGGCCTCCACCACGTCGGCGCGGTAGGGGAAGGCCAGCACGACCTCGCGCCCGCCACCGGGCGCCGCGCGCAGCTCCACGTTGGGACGCCCGGGCGCCAGGTGCAGGGCCGTCATCCCAGGTCCTGTGCGACGCAGCGCATGTGCGGCGTCGCGGTCACCGGTTCAGCGCGAGGCGCTCGGGCGGGGAGGTCCGCGCCAGCCAGGCGAGCATCTGCTCATAGACGCGCGGGTGGTTGAGGAGCTGCAGGTGGGAGACGCCGGGAAGGTGGCGCAGGTCGTCGACGCCGAGCGGGATGCGATCGCGGCCCGTGGCGCTGGCCGCACTCACGAGCAGGTCGCCGACCAGCCCCGCCAGCAGCCCGGTGTCCGCCCGGCCCATGGTGGCCGACACGAACAGGTGGTGCACGCCCTCCAGCAGCGGGACGTCATGGCGGTTGTCCTCCAGCAGGGCGTCGGGGTCGCCGTGGGCCCAGTCCTCGTCGCTGAGGTAGCCGAAGCGCAGATCCTTGATGCCCGCGCTGCGCGTCTCCAGGATGGCGCCGAACGGCCGTGTCTCGGGCGCCGCGCGCAGCGCCCACCCCGCGGCGTTGACGAAGCGCTCGAGCGGCGCGCCGAGGTGGGGGGCGCCCAGGCACACGAGGTGGCGCACCGCGTCCACCCAGCGGCGCTGGACCGCATCGCCGACGTGGCAGGCGCTGCGGATGACCAGGCCCCCCATGGAGTGACCGACCAGCAGCAGCTCGTCCACCCCGCCGGGCCACTCGGTGCACAGCGCGGCCAGCAGCGCGGAGAGCCGGCGCCCGTTGTCGGAGATGTGCAGACCGCTGTTGAAGCGTACGTACACGGGCGTGTAGGCGAGGTCGCTGGCCAGGCGGCTGGCGTAGGTGCAGCCCGCGTCGATGGCCGCGTCGGGGCGCTCGCGGTCGCGCACGCGCAGCTTCCAGGCGTCCTCGTTCTCGCCCAGCCCGTGCACAAAGACCGCGACCTTGCCGGTGGCCTGCCCGAAGGCGGCCTCCAGGGCCGGTCCGTCGAGCGCGACGTCGCGACCCTGGTGTCGTACGGCCATCTCCACGGCCAGAGCATTGGACAGCGTGGCCATGCGGTCGCCGATCAAGCCGTTGAGGGCGGCCTGCAGCACGCCGCCGGCCGGGTGCTCGCTGATGGGGCGAACCTCGCGCCCGCCCGCGGCGACGTGGGCGGCGAGACCGGCGGCGGCGACCGCGCCCCGGGCCGCCAGACGCACGCCCGTATAGGCATCGCCGGCGATCGCGTCGTGGATCCGGCGCACGGGCGCCGAGCCCGGCACGGCGCCGAACACGCGCCCGGCGACCGCCCGGTGCAGCGACTGGGCCGGGGTGGTGACCAGAACCTCCTGGAGCTCGGCGGCCAT
>DASZCY010000272.1:0-2077 GCA_035942615.1 Solirubrobacteraceae bacterium
CCGACCTGCGCGAGCAGGTCGTCTCCTTCCCGCCCCAGCCGGTCATCACCGAGGACAACGTGTCGGTGGGGGTGGACACCGTCCTGTACTTCACCATCACCGACCCCAAGGCGGAGCTGTACGAGGTCTCCAACTCGCTGACCGCGATCGAGCAGCTCACGGTGACCACGCTGCGCAACATCATCGGCTCGCTGACCCTCGAGCAGGTGCTGACCAGCCGCGACCAGGTCAACGATCGCCTGCGGGTGGTGCTCGATGAGCGCACCGGGCGCTGGGGCATCCGCGTCAACGGGGTGGAGCTCAAGGCCGTCGACCCGCCGGCCTCCATCCAGCAGGCCATGGAGAAGCAGATGCGCGCCGAGCGCGACCGGCGCGCCAACATCCTCACCGCGTAGGGCGAGAAGGCCTCGGATATCCTCACCGCCGAGGGCGAGCAGCGCGCCGCGGTCCTGCGCGCCGAGGGCGACAAGGAGGCGGCGATCCTGCGTGCCCAGGGCGAGGCCGAGGCCATCGAGACGGTCTTCCGCGCCATCCACGACGGCCGGCCCGACCAGGAACTGCTCTCCTACCAGTACCTGCAGATGCTGCCCCGCCTGGCCGAGGGCCAGGCCAACAAGGTGTGGGTCATCCCCTCGGAGTTCTCCCAGGCGCTGGGCAACCTGGGCGGGGCGCTGGGTCGCAACTCCGAGTCCTCGTGAGCTTCGTCGACGAGGCGGTGGAGGCCTATGCGCGGGAGCGCACCACGCCGCCCGCAGAGTACCTGCGCGCGGTAGCCGACGGCACTGCGCAGGAGCTGGGCTCGACCATGATGCTCACCGGGCCGGTCGAGGGGCGCTTTCTGGAAACTCTGGTGTTCGCCACGCGCCCGCGCCTGGTGGTGGAGATCGGGACCTTCTCGGGCTACAGCGCGCTGAGCATGGCCGCCGTGCTGCCCGAGGGCGGGCGCATCGTCACCTGCGAGATCGACGACGAGCGCGCCGACTTCGCGCAGCGCCACGTCGACGCCGCGGGTCTGGACCGGCGCATCGAGATCCGCCGCGGGCCGGCCCTGGACACCATCGCCACGCTGGACGGCCCCTTCGACCTCGTGTTCGTCGACGCCGACAAGGGTGGCTACAGGGACTACTACGAGGCCGTGCTGCCCAAGTTGGCCGACCACGGCCTGATCGCGGCGGACAACACGCTGGCCGGCGGGCGCGTGGCCACCGGCGGGGACGACGACACGGCGCGAGCCATCGCCACCTTCAACGACCACGTCGCGGCCGACCCGCGCACCGTCCAGGTGCTGCTCACCGTGCGCGACGGGATCACCCTGATCCGCCGGGCCCAGGGCGTCCGCGAGCAGGGCACCTAGACTCGAGGCCCTTCCGTGTTCGACGCCCTCTCCGAGAAGCTCCAGGCCACTCTGGGCGACGTGCGCCAGCGCGGCGCGCTGACCGAAGCCGACATCAACGCGGCCATGCGCGAGATCCGCCTCGCCCTGCTGGAGGCCGACGTCAACTTTCGGGTGGTCAAGCAATTCACCTCCTCGGTCAAGGAGCGCGCGCTGGGCGAAGAGGTCCTGGGCCGGCTCAACCCCGGCCAGCAGGTCGTCAAGATCGTCGCCGAGGAGCTCACCACGCTCATGGGCGGCTCGACCGCGGGGTTGGCCTTCGCCCCCCGCCCGCCCACCGTCGTGCTCATGGCCGGGCTGCAGGGCTCGGGCAAGACCACCGCCACGGCCAAGCTGGCGCGCCACCTGCGCACCGAGCACGGCTCGTCGGTGGCCCTCGCCGCCTGCGACGTCTATCGCCCGGCCGCCGTGGACCAGCTGGTCACGGTCGGCGCCCAGGCTGGCGCCGAGGTCTACGAGCAGGGCACCGACCGCGACCCCGTCGACATCGCCCGCTGGGCGCTGGACCAGGCCAAGATGGCCGGCAAGGACGTGCTGATCGTCGACACCTCCGGGCGCCTGCACGTCGACGAGGCCCTGATGGCCGAGCTGGTGAGCATCCGAAAGGCCACCAAGCCCACCGCGGTCCTGCTGGTGGTCGACGCCATGACCGGCCAGGACGCGGTCAACGTCGCCGAGCAGTTC
>DASZCY010000273.1:0-4318 GCA_035942615.1 Solirubrobacteraceae bacterium
TTCGCGGCGACGCTCATCGACCTCGACCACATCCCCGACCTGTTCGGCGAGGAGGGCATCAGCGACGTCACCCCGCGCCCGTTCAGCCACTCGCTGGTGACCGTGCTGGTGGCCGGGGCCCTGGCCGCGTTGGTGCGCGCCCGCGCCCCGCGCTACGGGAGCTTCGCCGTGGGGGTAGCCCTGGGCGTGGCGATGCACCTGCTGCGCGACGTGTTCACCGGTCCGGGCGTCTCGCTGTTCTGGCCGCTGAGCGGGGAGCCGGTCAACGGGGCGTTCCTCGTCTACCTGGTGGCGATGATCGCCGTGGTCGCCTACGCCGCGACTCCGTCGCGCCGGGTGGGACGCCCCGCGTGAGCGACCCGTGGGTGAGCCAGGGCGCGGCGCGGATCGCCGCGCGCGCCGAGCGCGAGCTCGAGGCGCTCGTGCGCGTCTCCTCACCCTCGGGTGACGTGGACGGCGCCGAGGAGGCCATCGCGGTGGTCAGCGCGCTGCTGCCCGAGGAGGCCCGGCTCGAGCGTGTGCCCTGTTCCTCGCCCGGGCACGCCGACGACCTCATCGCCCGCCTGCGCGGCACCGGCCGCGCGCGGATCGTCCTGCTGGGCCACCTCGACACGGTCGTGGCCCACGAGGCTCACCGTCCGCTGCTCCGCGAGGGCGGGCGGCTGGTCGGCTCGGGCTCCATCGACATGAAGGGCGGCGACGTGCTGGCCATGGGCGTGCTGCGCGTGCTGGCCGAGCACCCCGAGCGCTTCGCCGAGGTCGCCCTGGTGCTCGTGGTCGACGAGGAGTGGCGCATCGGCCCCTTCGCCCACGTCGATCGCTTCGCGGGTTGGGACGCCTGTCTGTGCTTCGAGGCCGGCCAGCACACGCCCGAGGGCGACGAGGCGGTGGTGGTCAGGCGCAAGGCGGCGGGCACCATGCGTGTGGAGGCCCAGGGGCGATCGGCCCACTCGGGCTCGGCCCCCGATCGCGGGATCAACGCGCTGCTCGCGCTGGCGCGGGCCGCGCAGACGGTCGCCGCGTGCCACGCGCCCGCAGGGCCCGAGCGCCTGACCGTGGTTCCCACCGTGCTGCACGCTGGTGACGCGTTCAACGTCGTCCCCGCCCACGGCGCGCTCACCTGCGACCTGCGCGCCGATTCCCTGGAGGCCTTCGCCGGGGTGCGCGAGGCGCTGCCCGCCGAGCTGGACGGCGCGCGCCTCGAGGTCCGCATGGAGCGCGAGTGGCCGGGGATGGACTCGCGCGCGGTCAGCGCCCCGCTGCTGGCCGCCGCCGCCGAGCGCCTGGGGCGGCCCATCGCCGGAGCCGATCGCGGCGGGGCCAGCGACGCCAGCTACTTCGCGGCGGTGATCCCGCTCAGCGTCGACGGTCTGGGCCCGCGCGGCGGGGGCGCCCACGCCCCCCACGAGTTTGTGGATCTGCAGTCGCTGCAGCCGCGAGCGGAGGTCGCCCTCGCGCTCGTCGCTGCGCTCACCAGTTGAGCGCGCGAACCCCTGCGCCTGCAAGGCGACGTGCACGTCCGCTAGTCTTCCGCGCCGATACCAGCCGAGTCCCTCCCGTGCCCGCGGGAGGGAGCGGGGGACCCAGGGGCCGGTCACGACCGGCCGGGGGCGAGTCGTCGCCGGTGTGCGACGTAGCGCTGCTCGTTCAGCGCGAGCCCGTCAGCTAACCCCGCAGGCCCGAGAACGAGAGGACCACGACCCCCGTGAGCACCCGCTTTGTCCGTCTGCTGCCTGCCGTGCTGCTGGTGGGAGCCGTCCTGGCCGCGCCCGCACCGGCGGCCGCCGCGCATCGCTCCGGTCACCACTGCACGCCCGACACCCGAGGCGCGCTGGGCGAGCGTTGGCCGCTGAGAGGCGGCCACCAGGGTCGGGACATCCGCATCCTGCAGCACTTCCTCAACAGGCTGGGCGACGATCTGAACCTCGACGGCAAGTTCGGCCCGCGCACCCGCGCGGCGGTCGACGGTTGGAAGGGAGCGGTCGGTCGCCGTCAGGACGGGCGCATGACCTGCGCTGACATCCGCGTGCTGCGCGAGGCCATCGACGGGGTGCCCGCCGAGGGCGGGCGCGACCAGGGCCCGGTCCCCGGCGACCTCGCGGAGGGCGAGCAGGCCCGCATCACCCCCGAGGGCTTCGCCGTCGCTCCGAGCGGGGCTCCCGAGGTCGTCAAGCGCATCATCGCCGCCGGAAACGAGATCGCCCACAAGCCCTATCGGTACGGCGGCGGCCACGGCGGGCGCTGGGAGGACTCGGGCTACGACTGCTCGGGCTCGGTCTCCTACGCGCTCTACAAGGCGGGCCTGGTCACCGCCTCCATGCCCTCGGGCGGCTACATGAACTGGGGCGAGGCCGGGGAGGGCCAGTGGGTCACGGTCTACGCCCACGAGGGCCACATGTACCTGGTGGTCGCGGGCCTGCGCTTTGACACCAGCGGCCGCGCCGAGAACGGCAGTCGCTGGCAGCAGGAGATGCGCGACCCCGCCGCCTACCAGGTGCGTCACCCACCGGGGCTCTGAGGCTCCCCGCCGCGTGGCCGGCGAACCCACCCCCGACGAGGAGATCCTCGCGTCCGACGTCGTCGGGCGCATCAGCGACGAGCAGCGCGTCGAGCGCATGGCGCGCGAGCTGGCGCGCGGGTTCGCCGCGCTGCGTCACCTGGGGCCGGCGGTCTCGGTCTTCGGATCGGCGCGCACACCGCCAGACAGCCCGCAGTACGCCACCGCCCGGGAGGTCGGCCGGCGCCTGGGCGAGGCGGGCTTCGCGGTCATCACCGGCGGGGGCCCGGGGGCCATGGCCGCGGCCAACCAGGGCGCGCAGGCGGCGGGGGCGGCCTCGGTGGGGCTGACCATCGACCTGCCCCAGGAGCAGGGCGTGAACCGCTGGGTCGGCCTCGCGGTGCCCTTCCACTACTTCTTCTGTCGCAAGGTCATGTTCGTGCGCTATGCCGGTGCCTTCGTGGTGCTCCCCGGCGGCTATGGCACCTTCGACGAGCTGTTCGAGGCCATGACCCTCATCCAGACGCGCAAGGTCCATCACTTCCCGCTCATCCTGGTGGGCAGCGAGTACTGGAGCGGGCTGATGACGTGGCTGCGCGAGCGGGTCGCCGCCGAGGGCAAGATCGGCGTCGCCGACCTCGAGCTCGTGCACCTCACCGACGACCTCGACGAGGTGGTCGACCGCGTGGCCGACGCGGCCGATGCCCAGGGCATGCACTCCTGAGAGCGCGGCCCGGGTGTCCGGCTATTGCAGCGGGTAAGGGGCACCCATGAGCCTCGCACGCCTTCTGACCGACGCCGCCGCCGAGCACGGCGAGCGCACCGCCGTCAAGCTCGACGACAACGAGCTGAACTACCAGCTCCTGGACGAGGGTGCGGCCCGCGTGGCCGGCCTGCTGGCCGCCAACGGCATCGAGGCGGGTGACCGTGTGGGGATCATGCTGCCCAACGTCCCCTACTTTCCGGTCGTCTACTACGGCGTCCTGCGCGCGGGCGGGGTGGTCGTCCCCATGAACCCGCTGCTCAAGGGCCGCGAGGTGGCCTTCCACCTGCAGGACTCCGGCGCCAAGGTCATCTTCGTCTGGGGCGACATGGCCCAGGCCGCCGAGGAGGGCGGCCAGGAGGCCGGCGCCGATGTGGTGAGCATCGAACCCGGCGAGTTCGAGGAGCTCCTGGGTCAGCAGGAGCCGAACCGCGAGGTCGTCGACCGCGGAGACGAGGACACCGCTGTGATCCTCTACACCTCGGGCACCACCGGGACCCCCAAGGGTGCCGAGCTGACCCACGCCAACCTCAAGCGCAACATCGAGGTCTCCACCAGCCTCTTCGACATGTCGTGCGAGGACGTGGTCTTCGGCGGCCTGCCCTTCTTCCACTCCTTCGGGCAGACCTGCGCGCTGAACGCCACGGTCTCCCGGGGTGCGACCATCACCCTGCTGCCGCGCTTCGAGCCCGACCACGCGTTCGAGATCATCCAGCGCGACAAGGTGACGATCCTCGAAGGCGTGCCCACGATGTACTCCGCGCTGCTCAACCATCCCGGGGCCGACCAGGTCGACACCACGTCGCTGCGCGTCTGCGTCTCCGGGGGCTCCCCGCTGCCCGGCGAGGTCCTGCGCGGCTTCGAGGACAAGTTCGGCGCGGCGATCCTGGAGGGCTATGGCCTGAGCGAGACCTCGCCGGTGGCCTCCTTCAACCACCCCGACCGCGAGCGCAAGGTCGGTTCCATCGGAACCCCGATCGAGGGTGTGCATATGATGGTGGTCGACGACGAGGGCAACGAGCTGCCCCAGGGCGAGGTCGGCGAGATCGCCATCAAGG
>DASZCY010000274.1:0-1503 GCA_035942615.1 Solirubrobacteraceae bacterium
CATCGTCGAGGTGATGGCCCAGGAGGGCACGGCGGTGGACCCCGAGGACTTGCTGGTGACCACCGGCGGCCAGCAGGCCATCGACCTGGTGTGCAAGACGCTGGTCGACCCGGGCGACGTGGTGGTGGCCGAGGCGCCCACCTACCCCGGCGCGGTGCCGACCTTCTCCTCCTACCAGGCCGACGTGATCCAGATCGGGCTGGACGCCGACGGCCTGCGCATCGACGAGCTCGAGGAGACCCTCGAGCGCCTGGACCGCGCGGGCCGGCGCCCGAAGTTCCTCTACACCGTGCCGACCTTCCAGAACCCCGCCGGGGTGACCATGTCGCTGCCCCGCCGCCACCGTCTGGTGGAGGTCGCCCGCGAGCGCGAGCTGCTCGTTGTGGAGGACAACCCCTACGGCCTGCTGCGCTACTCGGGCGAGGCACTGCCCACGCTGCACGCGTTGGAGGGCGGGGACTTCGTGCTCTATCTCGGCACCTTCTCCAAGATCCTCTCGCCCGGCATCCGCCTGGGCTGGGTGGCCGCCCCGGGGCCGGTGCTGGAGAAGCTCAACCTGGGCAAGCAGGCCACCGACCTGTGCTCGTCGGCCTTCACCCAGGTCTTTGTGGGCACCTTCTTCGACGAGCCGGGCGCGTGGCTGCGCTACCTCGACGTGGTGCGCGAGGTCTACCGTGCCCGCCGCGACGCGATGCTGGGCGCGATGGAGGAGCACCTGGGCGGGATCGCCTCGTGGACGGCCCCCGAGGGCGGCCTGTTCGTGTGGGCCACGCTGCCCGACTACCTGGACACCACGGACCTCCTCGCGCGCGCGCTGACCCACAACGTCGCGTTCGTGCCCGGGCGTGGCGCCTTCCTTGACGGGCGGGGCGGGCAGTCGATGCGCCTGAACTTCTCGGGGGTGGGCGAGGCCGACATCCGCGAGGGCGTGCGGCGCATCGGAGCCGTGGTGCACGAGCAGGTCGCGCTCTACGGCACGCTCACCGGGCGCACGGCGCCCGTCTCCGAGGGATCGACCGGGGGCGCACCGGTCGACGAGGGCGGGCGCGTGGTTCATCTGCCGCCCCGGCGCGAGGCCGGTCCCGCTCGCCCGCCCCGGGACGCGCAGGCCTGATCGTGGCCCGCGTCGCCCTGCTCATGGGTGGGCGCTCGCTGGAGCGCCAGGTCTCCCTGCGCTCCGGCGCACGCGTGCACGATGCCCTGGAGCGCCTGGGCCACGAGGTCACAGCGGTGGACGCCGACCACGACCTGGTCGCGCGCCTGCACGCCGCCGCCCCCGATGCCTGCTTCGTCGCGCTGCACGGACGCGACGGCGAGGACGGGACCGTGCAGGAGCTGCTGGAGGCGCTCGGCCTGCCCTATACCGGTCCGGGCGTGTCGGCGTGCATCCGCAGCGCGGACAAGGTGGTGGCCAAGCACGCCATGCGCGACGCGGGCATTCCCACGCCCGACTTCTACGCGTTCACCGAGGCGGCCTTCAAGCAGCTGGGTGCGGCCGACGCC
>DASZCY010000275.1:0-40643 GCA_035942615.1 Solirubrobacteraceae bacterium
CTCCTGGCGCTGGGCAAGTGCCGCCTCGGCCTGCTCGCGGCGACCCGCCACCTCGCGCAGCTCGCCCTCGGCCCCCGAGCGGGCCTCCCGCTCCCGCGCGGCCGCCGCCTCGGCCCCGGCCAGCTCCTCCCGCGCGGCGCGCACCGCATCCCGCGCGAGCTCCCAGCGAGCCTCCAGCGTCTGGCGCTCCAGGCGCTCGTGTAGCTCGGCGGCCTCGGCCTGGCGCTTGAGCGGGCGCAGTCGCGAGCGCGCCTCACGCTCCACGTCCAGCGCCCGGTCGAGGTTGTCCTGGGTGCGCTCGAGCTTGAGCTGCGCGCGGCGGCGGCGCTTGCGGTGCTTGCCCAGTCCCGCGGCCTCCTCGATGAGCAGGCGCCGGTCGCGCGGCATGGAGGTGACGATGGCCTCCACCCGCCCCTGGGAGACCACCGAATGCATCTCCTTGCCCAGGCCGGTGTCGGACAGCAGCTCGAGCACGTCGACCAGCCGGCAGCGCGCGCCGTTGAGGCGGTACTCGCCCTCGCCCGAGCGGTCCAGCCGGCGCACGATGGAGATCTCGCCCATCGGCACGTCGATGACGCCGTCGCCATTGTCGATGACCAGCTCGACCTCGGCCCCCGAGCGCGCCTGCACCCCCCGCCCGCCGCCGAAGATCACGTCCTGCATGGTCGAGCCGCGCACCGCCAGCGGCGACTGCTCGCCCATGGCCCACAGGACGGCGTCGGTCACGTTGGACTTGCCTGAGCCGTTGGGGCCGACGATCACCGACACGCCCGGGCCGAACTCCAGCCGCGTGCGGTCGGGAAAGGACTTGAAGCCCTTCAGGGTCATCGACCTCAGATGCATTGGGGCCTCCCCTCGGCCACCGCCGGCCCGCCGAACGCCTCCAGCGCCGCGCGGGCAGCCTCCTGCTCGGCCTGCTTCTTGGAGCGTCCGCGTCCGCGCCCGACCTCCTCGCCGGCCACGCTGGCCATCACCTCGAAGATGCGGTCGTGCGGCGGGCCCAGCTCGGCCATCACCGCGTAGTCGACGGTCTGCGCGGTGCGGGCCAGGTGCTCCTGCAGGGCGGACTTGAAGTCCACGGGGTTGCGCAACGCGTCCTCGATCTCGGGCTGGAAGGCCTCCACCACCGCCTCGGCCGTTCGCTCGTAGCCGGCGTGCAGGTAGCAGGCGCCGATCACCGCCTCGATCACCGAGGCCAGCACGCGTTCGGTCTCCACCAGCGCGTCGGCGCTCACGGAGACCGGCGCGGCCGCGCGCAGCCGGGCCGGCACGTCGAGGCGCTCGGCCACGGCACGGCACGCCGCCCCGCTGACCGACTGGGCGCGGATCTTGGTCAGCCGCCCGGCACCGAAGCGCTCGGCCTCCAGACGCGGGTACAGGTGGGCGGTGACCGCCAGGCCGAGGACGCTGTCGCCCAGAAAGGCCAGGCGCGCGTAGGAGTCGCTGCGCCGCTCGCTCCACGACGCGTGCGTGAAGACCTGCTGTCCCAGGTTCTCGGGCAGCTCGTCCAGGAGGGCGCTCAGGAGCTTCAGGGCTCGGCGGGGTCGAGATCGGCGGCCGGCGGCTCGCGCGCCACAACGAAGTCCACCGCCTGGCCGACGGTGAGCAGGCGCGCGGCGTCCTCGTCGCTCACCCGCACGCCGTAGGAGTCTTCGAGCTCCTGCACCAGGGTGTAGAGGTCGAGCGAGTCGGCCTCCAGGTCCTCCTTGAAGCGGGTGCCCTCCTCCACGCGCGCGGGGTCCAGGTCCAGCTCGTCGGCCAGATGCGAGCGGATCAGCTCGAAGACCTCGTCGCGGGTCATGACGCGGGCACGTTACGCCCTGGGGTGGATCGATCGACCGGCGGGCGGTCGCGCAGCGCCCCGGCGGCCGCCAGGGCGTCATGGGTACGCGCGATGACGTCGCCGCTGACCCCGCGGGCGGCGAGGAGGATGGCCTGGGAGAACCCATACCGCGTGAAGCGCCCGTGGGGCACCACGCCCAGGCGTCGCAGGCCCAGCAGGTAGGCACCCCCCGGTCCCTCCGGATCGAGCTCGTCGCGCAGGCCGCGCAGCGCCGGCCTGAGCAGCAGCCCGCCGGCCCTGGCCCGAGGGGAGCTCGTGGCCCGCTCGCGGATGGCCGCGAGCATGGTCTGCGACACGCCCTCCATCAGCTTGAGCGCGATGTTTCCGGTGAAGCCGTCGGTGACCACCACGTCGGCCGCCCCCCGGGTGACCTGGGTGCCCTCCACGTTGCCCACGAAGCTCAGCGCCCCGGCGGCCTGGCCCGCCCCGTCGGCCAGGGCGCGATGGGCCTCCTGCACCAGCTCGGTGCCGCGCACCGACTCCTCGCCGTTGGACAGCAGCGCCACGCGAGGGCGCTCCACCCCCAGCACCACCTGCGCGAGCGCAGCACCCATGAAGGCGAACTGCACCAGGTGCTCGGGGCGCACCTCGGAGTTGGCGCCCACGTCGACGAGCGTCACCGGGTGCTCGGGCACGGGCACGGGAAGGGCCAGCGCGGGACGGTGGATGCCCCGGTCGCGCTTGACGCGAAACAGGCCGGCGGCCAGCGCGGCCCCGGTGGAGCCTCCCGAGACGAACGCGTCGGCCCGCCCCTGGGCCACGGCGTCCACGGCCTGCACGACCGAGGCGTCGGGCGTGGAGCGCGCCGCAGCGACGGGGTCGCGCGCCTTGGCGATGGACACCGGCGCGTCGACGACCTCCACGCCCTCGCCAACCTCGCCCAGCTCGTGGGCCGGGCCGAAGAGCACCACCCTGACCCCCCGCTTGGCGGCCGTGGCGGCGGCGGCGGCGACCTCCCCGGCTCCCAGGTCCGCGCCGTTGGCGTCGACCGCGATGGTGACCTCCCCGGCCATCGCGGGGACAGCGCTAGGGATGGCGGACGCGACCGCCACCGACGGCGAGGCCGTTGGTTGGTGGCCTCCCGGGGCGGCTCCCCGCGTCGGGCCAGCGCCCCATGCTCAGTGGTCGTGATCGGGGTCGTGACCGGCCGGCGCCGAGACGACCTCGCGCCCGGCGTAGTGGCCGCACACGGGGCAGACGCGGTGGGGCCGGCGCGGGTTGTGGCACTGCGGGCAGGCGTTGTACGAGGGCGCTGGGATCTTGTGCTGAGCGCGGCGCTTGGACGTGCGTGCGTGGGACTGCTTCTGCTTGGGGACGGCCATGAGAGTCGCGACAGGGTAGTGGATCGTCGCTCGCCCCGGGGAGCGCCGCTACTCGAAGCGCAGCTCGCTGAGCTTGGCCCAGCGGGGATCGGGCTCGGGCTCGTGCTCGTGCGGCTTGGCGTTGAGATCCTCCCCGCAGAGCGCGCACAGGCCGGCGCAGGTCTCGCGGCAGATGACCTGGGCGGGCAGGGCGAGCACCAGGGCGTCCTGGGCCCAGCGGCGCAGGTCGAGCTCTCCCTCGCGCACGTAGGGACTGCTCAGCTCCTCCCCTCCGCCGGGCTGATCGACTTCGCGGGCGTCGACCTCGAACGTCGGCTGCGCGGGCTCCAGGCAGCGCATGCACGGGCCCTCCAGCCCCGCCGAGAAGCGCAGGCGCAGCGCCCAGCCGCTGCCCACCGTGCGGTCGAGGTCCAGGCGCACGGGCAGGGCCTGGGGCAGCACCGCGTAGCGCTCGGCGCCGAAGGTGACCGGGTCCAGCGCGACCTCGAGATCTAGGCGGTGCGCCTCGCCGGGCGTGAGGCGCAGGCGCGCGAGATCGAAGGTGTCGGCCCTCGCGGCCATCCCTGCCGAGGGTAGCGAGGCTCAGCACGCCAGCGCTCCTGCGCGTGACGTCGGCGATGCGCCGGCCTACCCCTCCTGCCCGGCCAGCTCTCGCTTGACCACCTTCCCGGTGGCGTTGCGCGGCAGCTCGTCAAGGAAGACGATCTCGCGGGGAACCTTGAAGTCGGCGAGGTTGGCCTTGACGACGGCCTGGAGGTCCTCCTCGGAGACGCTGCGCCCCTGGCGCTGCACGACAAAGGCCTTCAGGCGCTGGCCGAACTGCTCGTCGTCCACGCCGATCACCGCGCACTCCTCGACGCCGTCGTGGTCGGCCAGCAGGTCCTCCACCTCGCGGGGAAAGACGTTCTCGCCACCCGAGACGATCATCTCGTCGTCGCGCCCGTCGATGAACAGGCGGCCGTCCTCGTCGAAGTGGCCGACGTCGCCCGAGGACATGAGACCGTCGATCTCGTTCTTGCGCCCACCCCCGGTGTAACCCTCGAACTGCATCTCGTTGCCCACGAAGATGCGCCCGGTCTGGCCCTTGGCGACCGGGCGGTCATGCTCGTCGTAGAGGCGCACCACGGTCCCGTGGGGAGGACGCCCGGCCGTGCCCGGTGCGACGCGCAGATCCTGCGGGGTGGCGATGGTCGCCCAGGCCACCTCGGTGGACCCGTAGAGGTTGTAGAGCACGTCGCCGAAAGCGTCCATGACGCGCACCGCGAGCTCTCCGGGCAGCGCGGAGCCGCTGGCGGCGATCACCCGCAGCGCGCGCAGGTCGTAGCGCCCGATGACCTCCTCGCCCAGCTCGAGGATGCGCTGGAGCATTACGGGGACGACGATCAGGGCGGTGGCCTCGTGCATGGCTGCCGCCTGCAGCGTCCCCTCGGGATCGAAGCGCCGGCGCAGCACCACGGTGGACGACAGGCTCATGCCCAGCGTCCAGTGCGCGAAGCCCCAGGAATGGAACAGGGGCGCGGCGATCATGGTGGCCTCGCGGGCCCGCAGCGGGATGCGCTCCAGGAGGGCCGCGGCGGGTTCCAGCGACTCGGGCTGCTTGCGGTTGGCGCCCTTGGGCGTCCCGGTGGTGCCCGAGGTGAGGATGACCACGCGGCCGCGCTCGCCGGGCGGCTGGAGGTCGGAGGAATCGCCCGAGGCGATCAGGTCCTCGAGCAGCGGGTCCTCGGGCTTGGCGTCGCCCTCGAACCAGCCCACGAAGCGCCGGCGGTCCCTGGCCGCCTCGGCGACCAGCTCGGCAAACTCCTCGTCATAGACGATGGCCGCGGGCTGCTCGCGCGCACACACGTCGGTGATCTGGGGCGCAGCGAACTGGGTGTTGAGGTACAACGCATCGGCGCCCAGCTTCGAGCAGGCAATGGTCGCGTCGATGAAGCCACGATGGTTGCGACACAGGATGGCCACGCCGTCGCCCTCGCGCAGTCCCGCCCGGCGCCACGCCCGGGCCAGGGCGTTGGAGCGCTGGTGCATCTCCTCGAAGGTCAGCGTTCCCTGCTCGTCGATCAGCCCGACCTCGTCGCCGAAGCGGATGGCCGACGCGCAGTAGCCGGCGGCGGGAGTCGGTCCCCAGCGTGCCAGCGCGATCCCGGTCCGAACGAGGCGGTCGGGACGCGTCGGCCTCACGATGCCCGCTGAGGCCAGCGTGCGAACGGTGAAGAGCTTCCTCTGGAGGATCCCCGGCTTCATGTGCGCGACTCTAGCTCGCCAGGGGTGCCGGAGGCGGCCAAGAGGGTGCGAGCGCAGCGAGCCGTGGGAGGTGGCCCCCGGGTCGCGAGGCGAAACATGCTCCTACGGCAGGCGCACGGCGGCGGGTATCGCCCCGTCCTCGATGAAGGCGTGGATCTCGCGCGCCCGGCGCGGGTTGAGGAACACGTGACGCTGGCCGACGCTGCGCTTTTCGACCAGCAGGCCGGCGGCCACCAGCGCCTCGCCGACCGCCTCGGCCAGGGCGCGGTCGTTGCCCTGGAAGCCCTTGGCCAGGTGGGAGAACTCCGTGTGGTAGCCACCCCACTTGCCCATGCCGTGCAGGCGCTGGAGGATGCGCCGCGCGGCGCGGCGCGAGGCGTCGGGGTCGTCGTGGGGGCGAGCGGGGCCGCCCCCGTCCCAGCCGAGCAGGTCGAGGACCGCCTCTTCGCGGGCCTCGACGGAGGCCGGGTCGGCCGGCCGGCCTCCCAGGCGCGCCACCGCCTCGGCCACCCTCAGCGGATGGGCGTCGCCGATGGGCGCGCGCAGCGTGCCGGCGGCTGCGTCCAACACGTGGCCGGGCAGCGCCAGGGCGCATGTGCGCAGCCGGTCGATGGCCTGGGTGGCCTCCTCGTAGGCCACCGCGGCCAGCTCGGCATCGCCGCCGTCCACGGCGAGGACGAGGTGGCCCTCGAGCTCGCCCGCGCGCAGGGCGAGCTCGCGCGGACCGCGCGGGGGGGCCAGCCCGGCCGACGCGCACAGCGCCCCGGCCAGGGCGGCGGCCATGCGCCACTCGCGCTCGGTGACCACGTGGGCATCGGCGCGCAGCTCCGCCGGCACCGGGGCGACCCCCAGCACAGCGTCGTCGCAGGTCGCGGTGGCCACGCAGACGGGCGCTGCGTAGCCCGAGCGTGCAAGGCTCAGCTCCCGTCGCCCGCGCTCCAGCTCGCTCAGCAGCAGAACCCGCAGCCGGCCCGTCCGGGCGGGCGGCGCACCGGTGCCGCCCGCCTCTTGCAACGCGCGCTCGAGATGGGCCATGCCGTCGAGCCTAGACTGCCGGTCGGTGTCCGACTGGTTCGATCGCTTCGGCTATGCGCAGGTCGCCGAGGGCCTGCTCGTCGGGGCCTATCCCCAGGACGCCGACGACGTCGCCGCCCTGGGCGCACAGGGCGTCACCCGCGTGTTCAACCTGGTGCGCGACAGCGAGTACGAGCAACGCGGCGGGCGTGAGGCGTGCGTGGCGGCGCTGGCCAGCGCCGGCATCGCGGAGGAGCGCATCGCGATCGAGGATTTCGGCTCGCTGCCGCCCGAACAGCTCGAGCGGGCCACCGACACGGTGCTCGCCTGGCTGGAGGCCGGCGAGCGCGTCTACCTGCACTGCCGCGCGGGCTGGCAGCGCTCCGCCGCGGTGGCGGCGGGCGTGGTCGCCCTGCACGACGGGATCGGCCTGGAGGAGGCGCTGCAGCGCGTGCGCAGGCGCAAGCCCACGGCCGAGCCCCTGGCCCACCAGCGGGCGGACCTCGCGCGGTGGTGGGAGCAGCGCGCGGCCGGCTGAGCGCGACGGGCGTGGCACACCGCGTTCCGTCAGGACGGTCACCTACCGTACGACCCCTCCGCCATGGAAGCCGCCACGCCCCTCCCCTTCAGCTCGGTCGCCGTGCGCAACGGGCGGCTGGTCATCGACTCGCTCGTCGTGGACGACGAGTGCGCGGTGCGCCTGGCCACCGAGCGCGGCGACGCCGCGCGCCTGGTGGTCGACGCCGTGGAGATCGGCGCGCGCGTGCTCGACCGCGAGCAGGCCGCCGCCCACGCAGACTTCGTCAAGGTGGAGTTCGAGCGCGCCGCCCGCGCGCTCAAGGACGAGTTCACCGACCGTGCCAAGGGCGTGGCCGACCGCCTGGACCAGAAGGTCGACGAGACCTTCGGCGCCGAGCAAGGCCAGCTTGCCCGGGTCATGGCCCGCCATTTCGGCGACGAATCCTCCGCAGCCGTCCAGCACCGCGTCAGGGCCGTCCTCCAGGAGGTCGCGGGGACGATGCGCGAGGACCTGCGCAAGCAGCTGACCGCCGACACGCAGGACAATCCGATCATGGCCATGCAGCGGGCCTCGCTCAAGGTCGTGCGCGAGAACGCCGACCAGCAGGCCACCACCCTGCGCGCCATGGGCGACAAGCTCGAGGCCATGAAGGTCGAGCTGGCCGAGCTGCGCGCCGAGAAGCAGCGCGTGGCCGAGGTGGCCGCCGCCGAGGAACGCGGCACGGCGAAGGGACGCACCTACGAGGAGGCGGTCGCCGAGGCGCTGGACAGCCTGGCCGCGGCACGCGGCGACGCCTGCGAGGCGGTGGGCGACGTGCGCGGGGAGACCGGCAAGAAAGGCGACGTCGTCGTGGGCATCGACGCGTGCTCGGGCCCGGCGCGCGGGCGCATCGTCTTCGAGGCCAAGCACCGCAGGCTGTCGCGCAACGAAGCCCTCGCGGAGCTCGACGGGGCACTGGCGGACCGCGCCGCCGACTACGCCGTGCTGGTGGTGCCGGCCGACGACAAGCTGCCCGCGCGCTCGAATCCCCTGCGCGAGGTCAACGGCGACAAGCTGTTTGTCACCTTCGACCCCGACGACGGCTCGACGCTGACCCTCGAGGTCGGCTACGCGCTGGCCCGCGCTCGGGTGCTGCTGGCCCGCGACGGCGACGGGGGCGTGGACGCGGGCGCGGTGCGCGGCGAGGTCGAGCGGGCTCTCAACGCGCTGGAGGACGTCAAGCGCATCAAGACGCAGCTCACTCACGCCTCCAACGGCGTGAGCCAGGCCCGCGAGATCCTGGAGGGCCTGGAGACGGGCGTGCGGGCTCACCTCGGCGCGATCGAGGCGCTGCTGGCCGCCGGCTGACGTACGGCAGGTGAGTTCAAGGCCGGCGGTGGGCAGGCTGCCCGTATGCATCGGCACGCCGACCTCATCACCGCCCGGTGAACCCCACCGCACGCCACATGACCGTGCACGGCGACGTGCAGGGGGTGAACTTCCGCAACGCCACGCTGGCCCGCGCCGAGGAGCTGGGGCTGGCGGGGTGGGTGGCCAACCAGGCCGACGGCACCGTGGCCGTTCACGCCGAGGGAACCGATGAGGCCCTCGACGCCCTGGTGGCGTGGCTCGAGCAGGGCCCGCCCGGCGCCGGGGTCGAGCGCGTCGACCACGCCGAGGCCCAGCCCGAGGGCGTCGAGGGCTTCGCGGTCCGGTAACCGCGCCGGGCGAGACCTGCGGCTACGGGTGGGGCGCCGCGGCGCGGGGCGGCCCCCCGACGCCGGGGCCCTCGCCGCCACCGTGGCCGTTGCCCTGGGCATCCATGGCGCGGTGCCAGACCGTCTGCTGGGGAAACGGGATCTCGATGCCCTCGGCATCGAAGGCGTCCTTGATGCGCTGCAGCAGCACCCGGCTGATGCGAAACTGCTCGTTGGGCGTCGTCTTGATGGTCAGGCGCAGCAGCACGCCGTTGGGGTTGAGCATCTGCACCCCCCACATCTCTGGCTCCTCGAGGATGGCGGTGTCCTCGCGCCACATCGCGTCGGCCGCGCCCTTCATGACCTGCTTGGCGTGCTCGAGGTCGGACGAGTAGGCGACCTCGACGTCCACCAGCGCGCGCGACCAGTGCTGGCTCTTGTTGCCCACCCGGATGATGTCGCCGTTGGGCACGTGCCAGACGGTGCCGTCGACGGCGCGCAGCCGCGTGGTGCGCAGGCTCACGGCCTCGACCACGCCGCTGGTCTGCTGGTCGAGGTCGACGATGTCCCCGACGCCGTACTGGTCCTCGACCAGGATGAAGATGCCCGACAGAAAGTCCTTGACCAGGCTCTGGGAGCCGAAGCCCAGCGCCACCCCCAGCACGCCGGCGCCCGCCAGCAGGGGCCCCAGGTTCAGGCCCACGGTGCTCAGGATCATGAACCCGGCGATCAGCCAGATCGTGAAGGTGGCCGCGCTGCGCAGCACGCTGGTCAGCGCCTCGATGCGCTGCTCGACGCGAATCGACGTCTCGCCGGTCTCCAGGAATGCGTCGGGCGTGCGCCGGCGCACGTTGCCCATGCGCTCGCGCAGCCCACCGGAGTGCAGACCCCGCAGTGCCCGCTTGACCCCCCGACGCACCAGGCGGTTGGTCACCCACGCCACGACAAGGATCAACAGGATGCGCAGCGGTGCGTCGAGTGCCCACTGGGCGGTCTGCGCCAGCTGGCGGCTGCCCGTGCTCTCGAGAACCTGCGTGCAGATCGGCCCGGGCTCGTTTCCACAGGCGCTCTGCAGCCGCCTGGCGGAGACCTGAGCGAGGAAGGTCAGCATCGGCGCGACCGTAGCAGCGCCGGCAGAAGACGTGGCGAGGCGCGCGGTCAGGCGACCGGCGCTCGGTCCTCCTCCTTGCCCTGCAGCCGGTCGCGCCCGCGCTGCACGGCGGAGATGAACTTGGACAGGTTGACCTCGAGCGTGTTGAGGATCTCGTCGGCGTAGTCCTCGGCGCCCAAGCGGATCTCCCGCTCGCGGGCGCGGGCGTCGTCGATGATGTCCTCCGCGGCCCGCTCGGCCTGCTTGGTGACCTCCTCCTCGGCGATCAGCTGGCTCTGGCGCTCTCGGGCCTCCTTGACGATGCGCTCGGCCTCCCGCTTGGCCTCAGCGAGCATCTCCTGACGCTCCTTGACGATCCACCGTGCCTGCTTGATCTCCTCGGGGATGGTGGCGCGCATCTGGTCGAGGAGGTCGTAGATCTCCTCCTTGTCCACGCGCACGGTGTCGGTCAGCGGGACCTGCTTGGCGTTGTGGACCAGGTCGTCGAGCTTGTCGATGAGTACGAGGACGTCCATGGCAATCGTTCGTTTCGTCAGCGCCCGAGCTCTTCCTGCAACCTCGCGGCCACCTCGACCGGGACCAGCCCGTCGATGTTCCCTCCGAAGGTCGCGAGCTCCTTGACTCCGCTGGAACTGAGGAAACTGTACTGCGGGCTGGCCATGAGGTAGAGGGTGTCCACGTCCTCGGTCTGCATTCGGTTGAGCTGGTTCATCTCGAACTCGTACTCGAAATCGGAGATTGCCCGCAACCCCTTGACGATCGTGCCCGCCCCCCGCTCGCGCGCGAAGTCGACGATGAGGCTGGCGAAAGGCTCGGCGCGCACGTTGGGCAGGTGGGCGCTCGCGTGCTCGACAAAGGCCAGGCGGTCCTCGATGGAGAACAGCGTCCCCCCCTTTCGCACGGACAGGTTGACCACGGCGACGACGACCTCGTCGAAGAGGGCCGCGGCGCGCGCGATGATGTCCAGGTGACCGTTGGTGATCGGGTCGTAGGAGCCCGGGCAGACGGCGGTGCGGTGGCGGTCAGCGGTCATGGTGGATGCGGATGAGGGTGTCGCCGTAGCGGCGTTCGTCGACGACCGCGAGGCCCAGCGCCGGCGGGGCGCGGTGGTCGCTCTCGACGACGACCCGGGCTCCGGGGGCCAGGACGGCGGGCAGCGCCGCGCCGAGCCTCGGCCCCAGCCCGGGGGCCTGCCGGTAGGGGGGATCGAGGAAGCACAGATCGTATGCGTCTCCCCGCGCCGATGCGGCGCGCAGGTGGGCGAGGGCCTCGCGGCGGTGCACGGCGGCACTCAGCTCGAGGGTCTCGAGGTTGCCCCGCACAGCGGCCACCGCCCGCGGGGAGCGATCCACGAACACGGCCGAGGCCGCGCCGCGCGAGAGCGCCTCGAGGCCGAGCGCGCCCGAGCCCGCGAAGAGGTCGAGCACGTGCCTCCCGGCCACGCCGCCACCGCTGCTTTCGAGGATGGCGAAGAGGGCCTCGCGCACGCGGTCGGAGGTCGGGCGCACGTCGTGCCCGGCCGGCGCGGCCACCCGCCGGCCGCGGTGGGTGCCCGCGACGATGCGCAACTACCGCCTCACGCCGCGACGCGCGCGGCCTCCACCGCGGCCAGCGCGTCGGCGAGCAGCGCGTGCTCGGGCTCGGTCAGCGCCGGGTCGGCCTCCAGCAGTGCGCCCGCGCGGGCGTGGGCGCGCTCGAGCAGGTCGGCGTCGTCGGGCAGGCGGGCGAAGCGCAGGCGCGCGAGGCCCGACTGCCGCGTCCCCGTCAGCTCTCCCTCGCCGCGCAGCTCGAGGTCGATCTCGGCCAGGCGGAAGCCGTCGCGGTGCTGGGCCAGCGCCTTCAGGCGCGCGGACTCCTTGGGGCCAAAGAGCAGGCACAGCGACCTGTGACGGCCGCGGCCCACCCGCCCGCGTAGCTGGTGCAGCTGGGAGATGCCATAGCGCTCGGCGTCCTCCACCAGCATCACCGTGGCATTGGGCACATCGATGCCCACCTCGATGACCGTGGTGGCCACCAGCACGTCGGCGGCGCCGCCTGCGAAAGCCTCCATCGCCTCGGCCTTCTCGCGCGAGGTCATGCGCCCGTGCAGCAGGACGACGGCGAAGTCGCGAAATTCCCCGTCGCGCAGGCGCTCGAACTCGGCGATGGCTGCCCGCGCCTGCAGGGGCTCGGACTCGGCGACCAGCGGGCAGACCACAAAGGCCTGGCGGCCCGCGCGCAGCTCCTCGCGGATGCGCTGGTAGGCACGCTCGCGCTCGCGCTCGCCCGCGGCGACATGGGTGACGATCGGCCGCCGGCCCTGGGGCAGCTCGCGCAGGCTGGTGACGTCCAGCGTGCCAAAGGAGGCCAGGCGCAGCGTGCGCGGGATCGGCGTGGCGGTCATATGCAGCACGTGGGGGGCCAGACCCTCGGGGGCCTTGGCGTCGAGGGCCGAACGCTGGCGCACCCCGAAGCGATGTTGCTCGTCGACCACCGCCACGGTGAGGTCGCGGAAGCCCACGCCGGGCTCGATCAGCGCGTGTGTGCCCACCACGAGCGCGAGCTCCCCGCTACGAAGCTTGCCCAGGAGGTCGGCGCGCCGGCCCGCCGGGGTGGAGCCGGTCAGCAGCGCCGCGGGCACCGCCGCCCCGGGCATGAGCGACTGCAGGGTGGCGAAGTGCTGCTCGGCCAGCGTCTCGGTGGGCGCCATGAAGGCGGCCTGGCGCCCGTGCTCGACCGCGCGCAGCATCGCGTGCAGGGCGACGACCGTCTTGCCCGAGCCGACCTCGCCCATGAGCAGGCGCTGCATGGGACGGCCCATGGCCAGGTCGGCGTCGACCTCGTCCATGGCCCGTCGCTGGTCGGCGGTGAGGGAGAAGGGCAACTGCTTCTCCCGCCAGGTGCGGCTGAGCGTCGGCGCGCCGGCCAGCGGCGTGGCCGCCAGCGCCGCGCGGCGCTGGGCGCGCAGGCGTAGTTGGGCGACCTGGTCGACCAGCAGCTCGTCGAAGGCCAGGCGCCGGCGACCCGCCTCGTGGCCGCAGAAGTGCGCCGCCTCCAGCGCCGCGGCGACGTCGGGCAGGCCCTCGACGGCACGCAGGCGGCCAGGCAGGCGCTCGACGGCCTCGAGCATGGCGCTGCGGTGCTCGCGCACCAGGGCGGCGAGCTGCGTCGAGGAGACGCCCTCGGTCGCCCGATAGGTGGCCATGGCCACGTCGCCGCCCGCCGGCGCGTCGGTGAGAGCGTGGGAGCGCACCCGGAAGCGGTTGCGCGCCTCGGCGTCGCCGTGGAGCAGCAGCCGGGTCCCGGGCGCGTAGCGACGCTCGAGCCAGGGCTGGTTGAAGAAGGTGGCCGTCATCACGCCGGTGGCGTCGCCCACGGTGGCCTCCACCAGCGGGCGCATCCCGCGCCGTCGCACGGGTCGCGAGCGGATGGAGCGCACCTCGACCACCACGCCGGCTACCTCGCCGGGCGTCAGCTCGGCCACGGTGCGCGCTTGACCGCCCCCGCGTGGCAGGTGGGCGAGCAGGTCGCCCACGGTCGCCAGCCCCAGGGCCTCCAGGGCCTTGGCGGGCCTGGCCGCGGGCACGTCGAGCGGCGCGGCGAGCGCCGAGGGGTGCGGCCAGCGCACCGGCGCGGTGCGCAGGGCCACGGCGTCGAGCGGGTCGTGCGAAGCAAAGGCGGTGGGCACGGGCGCATGATGACCCGTGCCCCGGCGGCGACGCGGGCGCTACTCGGCGGCGATCAGCCACCACCACGACGGCTGGCCACCGACCGACGTTTCGAGCTCCACGTCCTCGGGAGCCAGCGCGCGTACCGCGCCGTCGTCCAGCGGGGCCCCGTCGCCGGCGATGCAGGTGAGCAGTTCGGCGTCTTCGCCCAGGCGCTCGAACACCCTGGCCAGCGTGTGCGGCGGGCCGCCCCACGCCACCAGCTCGTCGTCGACGTAGCCGACGGCATCGCCGGCGCGGAAGCGCCGCTGGGGGTCGTCGCGACCGGCGGGCGCGACGGCGCCGGTGCGCACCTGGGTCAGGGCCTCGGCCAGCGCGGCGGCGTTGGCCTCCGCCGAGGAGCCGGGATTGGCGGCCAGGCAGGCGGCCAGGCCCGCCTGCTGGCAACGGGTGGGCACGACGCGGACGACCTTGTCCGACAGCTCGGCCGCGCGCTCGGCGGCCATGATCACGTTGGGCGAGTTGGGCAGCACCACGACCTCCTCGGCGGGCACGGCATGGATGCCGGCCAGCAGCTCGTAGGTCGATGGGTTGAGCGTCAGGCCGCCGTCCAGGGGATGGGTGCCCAGGCTTTCGAACAGGCGCACCAGCCCCGGTCCGCTGGTCACCGCCAGCACCCCGCAGCGCTGCGTGGCCGGGGGCGCGGACCCACCGTCGCCCCCGGCCGATGCCAACCGCTTGTTGCGCTGACCGACCTGGGCGGTCATGTCGGCGACATCCAGGTGGGAGATCTCCCCTACGCCGGCGAACACGCCGGTGGCCGCCTCGGGGTCGTCGGTGTGCACGTGCACCTTCAGCGTGGCGGCGTCGCCGACCACGAGGACCGAGTCGCCCAGGGCCTCCAGGCGGGGCGCGAAGTCGGCCGAGCGCAGACCCTCCCCGGTGACCGCGAAGTTCGTGCAGTAGCGGAAGGTGGTGCTCACGTGCTCGGGATGGCTGATGCGCGCCGGCGCGCGGCGCTCCACCATGGGCGGCTCACTGCCGCGCAGCGCCGCGATCACCCCGGCGATCACCAGGGTGACCGCGTGGCCACCCGCGTCGACCACCCCGGCGTCGCGCAGGGCGGGCAGCATCTCGGGGCCGCGACGCACGGACTCCTCGCCCGTCTGGAGCGCCGTCTCCAGCACGTCGGCGATCAGCTCGTTCTGCACCGTGCCCTCATCGTCGGGCGTCAAGCGGGTGTCGGCCCCATGGTGGGCCAGCTCGGTGACGATGCGCGAGGCCATCTCGCGCACCACGGTGAGGATCGTACCCTCGGCCGGCGCGCGCACCGAGCCGTAGGCCCGGTCGGCCGCGCGCGCCATGGCCGCGCCGATCAGCACGGGATCGATCAGCTCGCCGGGACGGCTGATGAGCTCTTCGGCGGCGCCGCGGATCAGCTGGGAGAGGATCACCCCGGAGTTGCCCCGCGCGCCCAGCAGCGCGGCGCGGGCGACGCGCTCGACGATCTCCTCCCGGCCGATGTCGTCGAGCGAGCGCCCGCCCTGGGCCCTCACACGGTCGAGCTCGTCAAGCACGGCCTCGAGGGTGAGGACCATGTTGTCCCCGGTGTCCCCGTCGGCCACGGGAAAGACGTTGAGGTCGTTGACCTCCTGACGGCGCGACTCCAGGTGAGCCAGCGCTCCGACCATCACGGCACGGAAGCGGACGAGGCTGGGATCGGTCATCGCCGAGCCAGGGATGCCGGCGGGGCCAGACGATCCTAAGGGCGGGTCCCGCGGCTCACGCTCTGCCGGAGGCGGGCCCCCAGGTCGCGATAGCGACACCTCCTCCTCCGGCTAGACGGCCTTGGTGACCTTGCCGGCCTTGAGGCAGCGGGTGCAGACGTGCACGCGCCGAGGCGCCGAGCCGACGAGCACGCGGACCTTCTGGAGGTTCGGGTCGAAGCGGCGCCGGGTGGCGACCATCGAGTGCGAGCGGCTGTTGCCGAACGCGGGCCCCTTGCCGCAGCTATGACAGACCTTGGCCATGGCGGCTGGAGAGTGTAACGAGCCAGGCCGCCTGCCACGTGGCCGCCTAGCCCCCGCGGGGGCAACACGCCCGCACGTTCCTCGGCCGGGCCGAACGGGTAGCGAGCGCCAGTGGGCGCCACGACCCAGATCGCGTTGCCCGACCGCTATCGGGTGCTCCACCACGTGGCTCGAGGCGGGATGGCCTCCGTGTGGGCGGCCGAGGATCGAATGCTCGAGCGCCGGGTGGCGGTGAAGGTGCTGGCCTCCCACCTGGCCGGCGACGCCGGGGCGCGCGAGCGCTTTCAGCGCGAGGCACGCGCCGCCGCCCGGGTCTCCGACCATCCTCACGTGGTGACGATCTTCGACGTCGGCGAGCACGAGGGCAACGCCTTCATCGTCATGGAGCACATGACGGGCGGCAGCCTGGCCGACCAGCTGCGCGGTGGTGAGGTGATCGAGCACGACTGCACGGTGCGCTGGCTGACCGAGGCCGCTGCGGCGCTGGACGCCGCCCACGGCGAGGGAATCGTCCATCGCGACGTGAAGCCGGCCAACCTCCTGCTCGACGCCCGCAATCGCCTGGCGGTGGCGGACTTCGGGATCGCCCGCCTGGCCGCCGACAGCGCGATGACCCAGACCGGCATGGTCATGGGCACCGCCGCCTACCTGTCACCCGAGCAGGCCGAGGGCGCCCCGGCCACCGAGGCCAGCGACCGCTACGCGCTGGCCGTGGTGGCCTACGAGCTGCTGACCGGCGAGCGGCCCTTCCGCGCCGAGCACGCCGCCGCCCAGGCGCGTCAGCACATGCAGGCCGAACGCCCGCGGGCCTCCCGGGCCGCCCCCCAGCTGCCCGGCGAGCTCGACGACGTGTTGATCGAGGGCCTGGCCATCGAACCCGATCGGCGCCCACCGACCGCAGGCGCGCTGGCCGAGCGGATCCGCCGGGCGCTGCATGCCCCCGCCACCGCTCCGGCGCCGGCCCCTACGGCCCCTACGCCCGCGTATGGAGCGCCCCGGCGGGTGGCGGCCCCGGCCGCGACGCACCGTGAACCCAGGCCGCAGCGCGCCCCCGCGGCGCCGCCGTCGGCGTCCTCCCGCCCACAGCGCGAGCCAGGGCCCGCCGGGCCGCCATCTCCACGGCGGAGGCGGTGGGTCGGCGTCGTGGTCGCGGCGGCGCTCGCGCTGCTGGTGGGCCTGGCGGCGGTCCTCGCGCTGGGCGGCGGAGACGGTCAGCCGGACTCCAGGCAGGCCGACGAGCCTCCCTCGGCCGCCTCTTCGCAGCCCGACCCGGAGCCCGAGGAGACCACGCCCGCTCCCGAGTCCGATTCCGCCCCCGAGCAGCCCGAGCCCGCTCCCCAGCCGGAGGATCCCGCAGCCGCCGATGCCGACCCCGTCAGCCTCAACGACGAGGGCTATGCGCTCTTCCAGGACGGCAGCTACGCCGAGGCCGTGCCCCCGCTGCGCCGCAGCGTCGCCGCCTTCGAGGCGCAGGACCGCACGGGGGAGATGGCCTACGCCTTCGCCCTCTACAACCTCGGCGCGTCGCTCAACCGCTCGGGCAGCCCGTCCGAGGCGGTCCCGTTTCTCGAGCGCCGCCTGGAGGTCAGCGACTTCAAGACCGGCACCGTGCGCCAGGAGCTGCGCGAGGCGCGTGCCGCCGGCGGCGGCTAGGCCGGGTCGCGCTCACGGTCGGGCGCCGGGGGGTGCGCCGGACGGCGCGGGGGCCGCGGGTAGGCGTCGCCCAGCCGCCCGGGTGCCCGCATCCGGGCACGGGCAGGATCGGCGCCGGGCAGCGGCAGGCCACCGGGGCCGGAACTCGCCCCGGGGGTGGGCGGTGGCCCGTCGTCGCCGCGGTCGTCGCGCGGCCACCAGTCGCGCCGGTCGCGCGCGTCCTCGTCGCCGATCATGGCCCACACCAGGAAGACGGCACCCACGACGTGCACCACGAAGGTCATGGTGATCGCGACGAGCTCGGCGGTCATGCGAGGCACAGGGTACCCGCCGTGGCGTGCCCTTCAGTCCATCAGGTGCGCGCGCATCCGCGCCATGGTCAGCACGGCCTCGCCGGCCGCCTCGCCCTGGTGGCGCCTCTCTCCGCCCGCACGGGCCAGGGCCTGGTCCATGGTGTCCACGGTGAGCACCCCGAAGGCGCAGGGCACGCCGGTGCGCAGCTGCACGTCCTGGATGCCGCGCGCCGCCTCGGTGCACACGAAGTCGTAGTGGTCGGTCTCCCCTCGGATGACCGCGCCCAGGCAGGCCATGCCGTCGTAGCGACCACTCTGGGCGGCGTACAGCGCGGCCAGCGGCAGCTCGAAGGCGCCGGGGACCTCCAGCTCGTCCACCTCACCCGCGGACTCCAGCACGCGGCGCGCACCGTCGGCCAGCCGCTCGGCGAGGTCGGTGTAGAAGCGGGCTGTCGCCACCGCGAACCTCACCGGCCGCCCTCCTCCGCCCGCCGAGCGCCGAGGTGCTCCTCGTCGTGGAGCATCTCCTCGTCGAGGGGCAGGGCCTGGTGGTGGAGGGTGTGGCCCATGCGGTCGCGCTTGACGCGCAGGTACTGCTCGTTGTGGGGGTTGGGCAGGTGCTCGATCGGCAGCTGGGCGGTGACCGACAGCCCGTAGCCCTCCAGGCCGCGGATCTTCTTGGGGTTGTTGGTCAACAGGCGCATGGAGCTCAGCCCCAGGTCCGCGAGGATCTGCGCCCCGATGCCGTAGTCGCGCAGGTCGGCGGGCAGCCCCAGGCGCAGGTTGGCGTCGACGGTGTCCAACCCGCCCTCTTGCAGCTTGTAGGCGCGCAGCTTGTTGAGCAGCCCGATGCCCCGGCCCTCCTGGGCCAGGTAGAGCAGCACACCGCGCCCCTCGCGCTCGATCATGCTCAGAGCCGACTCGAGCTGCTCGCCGCAGTCACAGCGCAGGGAGTGGAAGACGTCGCCGGTCAGGCACTCGGAGTGCACGCGCACGAGCACGTCCTTCTCTCCGGCCACGTCACCCTTGACCAGGGCGACGTGGTGCTTGGTGTCCACCAGCGAGCGGTAGCCGACCGCAGTGAACTCGCCAAAGCCCGTGGGCATGGCGACGTCAACCACGCGCTCGACGAGGCGGTCGTGGACGCGCCGGTAGGCGATGAGGTCGGCGATGGTGACCATCCTCAGCCCGTGGCGCTCGCAGTAGGCCAGCAGCTCGTCCCCCGTGGCCATGGAGCCGTCGTCGGCCATGATCTCGCAGATGACCCCGGCGGGGTTGAGGCCGGCCAGGCGCGCCAGATCGACGGCCGCCTCGGTGTGCCCCGTGCGCTCCAGGGTGCCTCCCGGCTTGGCCTTCAACGGGAAGATGTGGCCGGGCTGCACCAGGTCGCGCGGGGTCGACCTCGGATCCACCGCCACCTGGATGGTCCGCGCGCGGTCGGCGGCCGAGATGCCCGTGGTCACCCCCTCGCGCGCCTCCACCGTGATCGTGAAGGCCGTCTGGAAGGCCGACTCGTTCTTGGCCGGCATGAGGTCGAGCTCGAGCTCGTCGCAGCGCTCGGGCGTCAGGGCCAGGCAGATCAGGCCCCGTCCATGGGTGGCCATGAAGTTGATCGCGTCGGGGGTGGCGAACTGCGCGGCCAGCATGAGGTCGCCCTCGTTCTCGCGGTCCTCGTCGTCGACGACGACGACCATGCGCCCGGCACGGACCTCCTCGATGGCCTCCTCGACGGTCGCGTAGGGGGCGCTGGTCCTCACCGGGTCACCAGCTTCTCGACGTACTTGGCCAACACGTCCACCTCCAGGTTCACGGGCGTGCCCGGCGCGGCGGCGCCGAGGTTCGTGCGGTCCAGGGTCTCGGGGATCAGGGACACGGTCAGGGCGTCGTCGTCCACGCGCGCAAGGGTCAGCGAGACGCCATCGACGGCGATGGAGCCCTTCTCCACCACGTAGCGCAGCAGGTCCGCGGGGGCCCGGATGGTCACGAGGCGCGCGAACCCCTCCTGCTTGATGTCCGCCACCTCTCCGACGCCGTCCACGTGCCCCTGCACGACGTGGCCGCCCAGGCGGTCGCCCGCGCGCAACGCGAGCTCGATGTTCACCCCGGCGCCCCTCGTGACGGCGCCCAGCGAGGAGCGGCGCAGGGTCTCGTGCATGACGTCGGCGGCCACGGTGTCGTCCTCGCTGCGCGTGGCGGTCAGGCACACGCCGTTGACCGCCAGGCTGTCGCCCTCGTCGACCTCGCGGGCCAGGACAGTGTGCAGCGTGAGGCGCACGCCGTCGGGCGTGGCGTCCACGGCGCTCACCGTCCCCAGGTCAGCGACCAGCCCGGTGAACATGGGAGAGGTTCCTCGTGGCCCAGCGTCGCATCACCACTCCGCCAGCCGCGCCGAGATCAGCAGATCGCCCGCCACGGTCTCGCATTCGAGGGTCAGGGCGCGCAGCGCCTCGGAGACGCGCTCGACGCCCTCGCCCTCCAGGGGAACGCGCGCACCGCGGCCGCCCAGCAGGAGCGGGGCGAGGAAGATGCGCACCTCGTCGATCGCCCCCACGTCGAGGAAGGCACCGGCCAGGTGGGGGCCGCCCTCCAGCAGCAGGGAGGTCAGTCCGGCCGCGCCGAGGTCGTCGAGCGCGCAGCGCACACGGGCCGGTTCGTTCTCGCCGCTGGCCACCAGGACGTCCGCGCCCGCCATCTCCAGCGCGGCCACCGCCTGGCGGGGGGCTGCGCGCGAGACCACCACCGTGAGGGGCGGGTCGGGCGCCGCGGTGACCAGCTGGGAGTTCAGCGGCAGGCGGGCCAGGGAGTCGAAGACGACGCGCCGGGGCTGGCGGGGGAAGAGCCTGGCCTGTTCTCCGCCGGCGTCCTGCTCGCAGGCCTCCTCGGCCAGGCGCGCGGTGAGCTGGGGATCGTCGGCCAGCGCGGTGCCCACGCCCACCACCACGGCATCCATCCCGGCACGCCAGTGGTGGGCACGCTCGCGGCTGGACCGATCGCTGATCCACTTGGAGTCGCCGCTGCGCGAGGCGACCTTGCCGTCGAGCGTCATGGCCGACTTGAACAGCACCCACGGCCGCCCGGTGCGCGCGTGCTTGCGAAAGGGCTGGTTGAGCAGGCGCGCGCTGCGGGCCAGCTCACCGTCGGCCACATCGATCTGCACGCCCTCGTCGCGCAGGATGCCCAGGCCGCGGCCGCTGGCCTTCTCGCTGGGATCGTCGGAGGCCACGACCACGCGGCCGATGCCCGCGGCCAGGATCGCCTCCGTGCACGGCGGAGTGCGCCCATGGTGACAGCAGGGCTCCAGGGAGACATACAGCGTCGCGTCGCGCAGATCAGCACCCCGCGCCGCGGCGATGGCCTCGACCTCGGCGTGGTGGCCGCCCAGCTGCTCGTGCCAGCCCTCCCCCAGGACCTTTCCGTCACGGGCCAGCACCGCGCCCACGACCGGGTTGGGATGGACGCGCCCCGACCCGTGACGGGCCAGCTCGAGCGTGCGCTCCAGCAGGGGCAGGTCGATGTCGGTGCGCAGGGCCAAGGCCCGTAGAGGATAGGCCCCGGCTGCCGAGGTCAGCCTGCGCACGCGCCGCCCTGCAGGCGGTAGATCGTCATGACCGGCCCGGGGCGGTAGTAGGCCAGGGGGTAGAAGTTGAACGCCCAGTCGAAGTTGAACGTCACGGGGCTCACCCCCGCCGCGTAGGGCGAGGCCTCGTAGGCCACCTCGGCCCGGCGCTCGAGCTCGTCGTAGAAGCGCAGCGCGTTGGGCACCTTCTCGGGCTCGACCTCGGCGCGACCGCGCTGGGTGGAGCCCACCACCACGATGCACGCGCCCGTGCGCTCCCACCGGTCGATGAGCTCGGGACGGGCCACCCGCGCATAGTCCTCGATGTTGACCACCACGCCGGGTCCCTGGGGGTCGAGCCGCTCGCCGGTCTCTGGATCGACGTAGGAGCGGCTGACCGGATCCTTGTTCCAGCGGTACCCGTTGGCGGTGACCGGCGAAGGGTCGCCGATGTCCATGGCCCACGGGTCGGGAACCACCGGCTCGACCACGATCCTGGCGCCGACGGGAACGTTGGCCACCATCCAGTCGCGGGCCATGTTGCGCGTGTCCTCCCGCGAGAGCACCGTGCCGCTGTGCAGTGAGTAGACGAGGCCCTGGCCGCACACCGCCACGACGGCGAGGGCGAGCAGGGTCGGGCGAAGATGGGCCCGCCTCACGGTCAGCGCGTCGACCACGCGCAGTGCCGCGTAGGCGGCCAGCAGGCAGACCATGGGGAAGGCAGGCAGCAGCCAGCGGCCGAAGTAGCGTTCCTGGGAGCCCATGAACACGACGTAGGCCACCGGCGCGAGCACCAGCACGAGGCCCAGGCGGCGATCGTCGAACCAGATGGCCACCGCGCCCGCAGCGGCCAGCGCCAGCGGCACCCACCCCAGGCCCCAGCCGAACGACCAGAGGTAGTAAAGGAAGCCGCTGTCCTGGGTGGTGCCCAGCTTGCCGGCCGCCTCCGAGGACGTCTCGGTCTGGTAGACGACATCGGCGAACCACGTCTCGAAGTCGAGCACCGCGTAGGGGTTGGCCACCACGAAGGCCGCAAGCCCGACGCCTGCGGCCAGGGCGAGGCCGCGCAGCACCGGCGCCCGTCGGCCGGGCGCCGTGAGCTGGACGGCGGCGGCCGCCAGCAGCGGCAACAGCACGATGCCGCCGGTGTACTTCGTGGCGGCGGCCAGTCCCAGTCCGGCGCCGGCGACGACCCAGTCGCGGGTTCGCCCGAAGCGCAGCACCCCGGCCACGCCCCACAGGCCCAGGCACAGCGGCGCCAGCGTGGGGACGTCGTTGAGGGCCAGGTGGGCGTAGAAGACGGGCAGGAAGGCCACGGCCATGAGGCCGGCGGCCAGCAGGCCCACGCGTCGGTCCATCAGCCGCGAGCCGGCCAGGTAAAGCAGCCCGACGGCCAGCGTGCCCAGCACCGCGGTCACGGCACGGGCCACGACCCAGACCGCGGCGGGATCGCCCGCGAAGGTCGAGGACAGCCCCTCGCGCCCGCCGAAGACCACGGCGAACACCACGTGGAGCACGTAGGTGTACGCGGGCGGGTTGACGAAGTACTCGGGGTTCCACGCGTGGCCGAAGATGCCGATGGCGTGGGGCACGAAGTGGGAGTTCTCGTCGGTGTTGTAGGCATAGGGCAGGCCGTGATCCAAACCCCAGAGGCGCAGCGCCAGCGCGCCGGCCAGCAGCGGGACGACCCACACCCAGGCCGGGGGCGCGGACAGCCCGCGCCCGGCGACGGCGCCCCTCCGGGTCCCACGCGTCCCGGGGGTGGGGTGGGGGGCGGCGGCGACGTCGCGCCGAGGCGGGGCCTCAACAGTGGACATAGGCCCCATAGTGCTGGCTCGTGGCCACGCGGCGGTAGCCGGGCAGCGGGAGATTGTCGCGCAGGTCGTCGCGCTCGGAGACCAGCGCCTGGGAGAACAGGGCCTGGCGCCCGTGCACCACGATCGAGACGCCGCGGTCCAGGCGCCCTGTCGCATCGGGGTCACTGCGGGCCACGACGCGTCCGGGCGGCAGGTCGAGGATCCAGCGCACGTCGGGGATCAGCTTGTGGTTGGGCACGCTCACCGGCCCGCAGCGCAGCCCGGCCTGCACGTCGGGCGCCCGCAGCACCTGGGCGAGCGCGGCACGCCAGTCGCCGCGGAAGCGCAGCTCGTTGTCCAGGCGGACGAGATCCACCTTCGTCGCCGTGAACGCTGCACCGGCCAGGACGATGGCCCCGGCGGCGACGGCCCAGGCGGTGCGCAGCCGGCCCGGCGCGAGCATGCTGAACCCCGCCACGGTCACCCCCGCGAGCACCATGACCATCAGCGAGGGCACCAGCAGGTAGCGCGAGATGACCGACAGCCCTCCCGCACCCACCGCCGCGAAGGTGGCGACGCCCATGCCCAACAGCACGAGCGGCATGCCCAGGCGCGCCGGGGCGATCCAGGCCGCCAGCGCGAGACCCAGGATGCCCGCCAGCACCACGGGGAGCTTGTCCAGTGCGAGCAGGTAGGTCCACAGCGCCTCCGGGACGGCGGCCAGGCCCTTGTTGCGCCCCAGCTCGGCGGCCAGCTCGCTGGTGCCGGTGAAGGAGAACAGTGGGTTGCCGGTGACGAGGAGGTCGGTGGTCACCCAGATCAACGGCGCGAAGGCGGTCAGCAGCGCCCAGGCCGCGCGCCGGCGCCACGAAACCGTGCTCCGACAGGCGATCCACAGGAAGTAGGCCCCCGCCAGCAGCCATGCCTCGGGGCGCAGCATCCCCGCCAGAGCGAGCAGGGCCAGCACGGAGGTGCCACCGGGCCCCCTGGCTTTCTCCCGGCTGCGCATCTCCAGCACCGCCGCCCAGAGCACCATGGCCAGGTAGATGGAGTCGATGTAGCCCCGCGCGGCCAGGAAGGCGAAGTCGAAGCGGCTGAGCAGCAGCACCGCGGCCGCGACGCCGACCAACGGCGTGAAGGCGCGCTTGCCCAGCGTGTAGAGCCCGGCGACCAGCGCGACGAACGAGCCGATGCACAGCCCCACCCACAGCCGCGCCCCGACATCGCCCAGCGGCGACAGCAGCGCGCCGATGGCGATGGCCAGCGGATGCTCGGTGGGCGCGCGATAGGCCTCAAAGGAGAGGGGCGCGCCGTCGAGCAGCTCGCGGCCCCACACCATCGAGTAGATCGAGTCGTAGGTGGGATACGTCGGGTAGATCGCGAACCCTGCCAGCGCCAGCACCCCCAGCGCGAGCAGGCCTGCGCGTTCCCACCGGACCAGTCGCGCGCCCGCCCGCTCGGGTCCCTCCGCCTCCGGCTGCGGCGCGGGCGCCGCGCCCGGTTCGCGCGGGCGGGTCAGGGTGGCACCGGCCATCGTCGTGGGATACTGACGGGTCTTGAAGCTCATCATCCAGATCCCCTGCTTCAACGAGGAGGCTCAGCTTCCCGCCACGCTGGCCGACCTGCCCCGCCGGGTGCCCGGCTTCGACGAGGTGGAGTGGCTGGTCGTCGACGACGGCTCGACCGACCGCACCATCGAGGTCGCCCGCGCGGGCGGCGTCGACCACATCGTGCGCCTCACCAACAACAAGGGGCTGGCCGCCAGCTTCCAGGCGGGGCTCGACGCCAGCCTGAAGCTCGGAGCGGACGTGGTGGTTAACACCGACGCGGACAACCAGTACGACGCCGGGGACATCCCCAGCCTCGTGGCACCGATCGTGGAAGGTCGTGCGGACATGGTGGTCGGCGATCGCGAGGTCATGACCATCCAGCACTTCTCGCCCGTCAAGAAGGTGCTGCAGCGTCTGGGATCGTGGGTCGTGCGCCAGGCGTCGCAGACCTCGGTGCCCGACACGACCTCGGGCTTCCGAGCCTACAACCGCGAGGCCGCCATCCAGATGGCGGTCGTCTCGAAGTTCACCTACACCCTGGAGACCATCATCCAGGCGGGCAAGCTGCTGGTGGCCACCGACCACGTCCCGATCCGCACGAATGCCAAGACGCGCGAATCGCGCCTGTTCCCCTCCATGTGGGCCTACGTGCGGCGCAACGGGCTGACGATCTTTCGCATCTACACCCAGTACGAGCCGCTCCGGGTGTTCACGATCGCGGCGCTGCTGGCGGCGCTGCCCGCCGCCGCGCTGTGGATCCGCTGGTTCGTGTTCTACCTGCAGGGCGAGGGCGCGGGCAACGTGCAGTCGCTCATCCTCGGCGCCGTGCTGTTCGTGGCCTCGATGGTGCTGGCAGCGCTGGGGGTCATCGGCGATCTGCTGGCCGCCCAGCGCACCATGGCCCAGCGCACCTTCGAACGGGTGCGACGCATCGAGCTGCGCCTGGGCGTGGAGCCGTCGCACTACGAGCCCGGCGCCCGACCCACCGGCCACCCCGCGACGACCGGCGCGGACTCCGGCGGGGCCACGGGCAAGACGGAGGAGCGTGAGGCGATCCGCGCGTGAGCCCCTCCGTCCACGATCGGCGGGAGGGCAAGCGCCTGTCGCCGCCCGCGCGGCGAGATGCCGGCGCGGGGATCACCCATGACCGCGAGGGCACGGTCACCGGAAACACCTACGACAAGTACGGCTCGACCAACCCGGTGGTCAGGCGCCTCATGGCCGGCTTCCACGCGACGCTGGACGAGCTGTTCGCCCGCGCGAACCCCAGGTCGCTGCTGGACGTGGGCTGCGGTGAGGGCGTGCTCACCCACGGGTGGGCGCTGCGCCTGGGCGACCGCCGCGTGGTGGGCATCGACCTGGACGACCCGCAGCTGCACGCGCAGTGGGAGCAGCGCCGGGCGCCCAACCTGGAGTACCGGGTGATGAAGGCCGAGGCGCTGCCCTTCGCCGATGGGGAGTTCGACTGCGCGACGGCCATCGAGGTCCTCGAGCACGTCCCCGACCCGGCGCACACGGTGGCCGAGATGGCCCGCGTCGCCTCGGGGCACCTGCTCGTGTCCGTCCCCCGCGAGCCGATGTGGCGGGTGCTCAACATGGCCCGCGGCGCCTATCTCAAGGACCTGGGCAACACCCCGGGCCACCTCAACCACTGGTCCAAGCGCAGCTTCGGGGCGCTGCTGGCACACCACGGCGAGGTCGTCGAGGCCCGCTCGCCCTTTCCCTGGACCATGCTGCTCGTCCGCCTGTAGGCGGTGGCCACCGGCTCCTACGGGCGCGGCGCTCGCGTCCTGAGCATCGGCCTGGCCCTCACGGGGATCGTCACCCTCGCCTACTTCGTGCTGGCCGGCAACGCGCTGGAGGACCGGCAGTACTCGGCTATCTCGCTGCTGTGGTCGATCACCTTCATCGTCGCCACGGTCATCTACCGTCCGATCGAGCAGCTGCTGGCCCGCACGGTGGCCCAGGGCCACGCGTTCGGGCGAGTGCCGGCGAGCATCCAGGCCGGCTTCGCATTGGCCTTCGTGGTCATCGCCCTTCTCCTGCGCGGTCCCCTGGTGGGGCTCTTCGGGGACTCGCAGGCGCTGTACTGGATCCTCGTCGTAGCGGTGCTGGCCTATGCCGTCAGCTACTTCGCCCGCGGGTACCTCGCGGGAAGCGGGCGCTTCGAGCTCTACGGCGGGCTGGTGTTCGTCGAGGCCACGAGCCGGGTGCTCTTCCCCCTCGCGGTGGTCATCGGCATCGCCGACGGCCAGACCGCGGTCGCGCTGGGCATCGCCGCGGCACCCTTGCTGTCGCTGGTCGTGGTTCCCCTTGCCCTGCGCCGGCGCGCCGACCGCTCCAGGGCGGTGCTGCGCGGGGCCCTGACCATGCGCGGGGGCACGGGGTTCGCCGCCGGCGTGCTGGTCATCATGGCCGCCGAGCAGACCCTCATCAACGCCGCCGTGCTCACGACGCAGGCCGTCGCCCCGCTGCTGGTGGGCGCGGTCTTCACCGCCCTGCTCATCGTGCGCGCCCCGCTGCAGCTCTTTCAGGCCGTGCAGGGCTCGCTGCTCCCCCACCTGTCCACCGCCCAGCCGGCCGAGTTCGCCCGCGCGCTGCGGATCACCGTGGTGGCCATCGCCGGCTTCGCCGGGGCGGTGGCCCTCGGCCTGCTGGCCGTCGGCCCGCTGGTCATGGAGATCTTCGACGTGGCCTACGAGTACGAGCGCTTCGGGCTGGCGGCGATCGGCCTGGGCATGGGCTTCCACCTCGCGGCGGGCACCCTCAACCAGGCGGCGCTGGCCCGCGACCGCGCGGGCCGGGCGGCGGTCGCGTGGCTGCTGTGCGCCGCGGGGTTCGTCGCCTGGCTGTTGACGCCCGTCGTGGCCGATCCCGTGCTCCGGGTGGAACTGGGCTACCTGCTGGCCGCCGCGCTGCTCAGCGCGATGCTGGCGATGTCACTCCGGCGCAGCGGGTACCCTCCCGCGGCACAGTGACCCTTGGTCTCATCGCGGCCCTCGCCCTCGTGCTGGCGAACGGCTTCTTCGTGGCCACCGAGTTCTCGGTCACGCGCCTGCGTCCCACCCAGGTCGACGACTGGCTCGCCCAGAGACGGCCGGGCGCCAAGTCGGCCAAGCACGCGGTCACGCACCTCGATGCCTACCTGTCGGCCTGCCAGCTGGGCATCACGGTCTCCTCGCTGGGCCTGGGCGCCCTGGGCGAGCCGGCCTTCCACGACCTGCTCGCGCCGCTGTTGGGCGACGCCACACGGATCTTCTCGATCGGCCTGGCCACGATCGTCGGCTTCGCGATCATCACCACGCTGCACGTCGTGGTGGGCGAGCTGGCCCCCAAGAGCATGGCCATCGGGCGCACGGAGCGCACCGCCTTGCTGGTCACCCCCCTCATGCGGGTGTTCTACCTGGCGACCAGGCCGATCGTCGACCTGTTCAACGGCATGGGCAACCTGGTGGTCAAGCCCTTCGGCGTGCCGCCCGCCTCGGAGGTCGCAAGCGACCCGCACTCGGAGGCCGAGCTGCGCGCGCTGCTGCGCCAGAGCTCGGAGGAGGGCCTGATCGAGCGCGCCGAGCAGCGCATGTCCGAGAACGTGCTGCTCTACGGCGACCGCCGCGCGCGCGAGGTCATGCAGCCCCGCCCGGACGTGAGCTTTCTCACCGTCGATCAGCCCACCGCCGAGGCCGGTGCGCTGGTGGTCGAGACCGGCCACACGCGCTTTCCCCTGTGCGAGCCCGAGGGCGGGCTGGACTCGGCCCGGGGCGTGGTCAACGCCAAGGACATCCTCGCCACCTACGTCCAGGGTCGCCAGACCGCGCTGGAGGACCTCAGCCGCCCGATCATGCACGTCAGCGAGAGCATGCTGATCGACGAGCTGCTGCGCGAGATGCAGCGCCGGCGCATGCACGTGGCGGTGGTGGTCGACGAGCACGGGACGGCCGTCGGGCTGGTGACCATGGAGGACATCGTGGAGGAGATCGTCGGCGAGATCGAGGACGAGTTCGACGAGGAGGGCGAGCCGCTGGTCCAGCCCCAGGACGGTCACTGGCTGGTCGATGGCCACGCCTCCCTGCGCCTGGTGGCCGAGGAGGTGGGCATCCGGCTCGACGACCACCACGAGGCCACCATCGGCGGACACCTGCTCGAGCGTCTCGGGCGTCTGCCCGAGGTGGGCGAGGAGCTCGAGGTCGAGGGGTGTCCCGTGGAAGTCACCCGGGTCGAGGAGGCCCGGATCGCCCAGCTTCGGATCCCTCAGGCAGCTGGGGCCGAGGCCCCGACACCGTCTCCGCCGCCGAGCGGATGATCGGCACGGCGGTCACGACCATCACCAGGATCGGCACCGCCGCCACCGCCCCGATGATGCCCGCCACCACCGCGCCGGCGGTGACGGCGACCAGGATGCCGGCCGGATGCAGGTGGGTGGAGCGGCCCACCACGAGCGGATACAGGACGTTGCCCTCGAGCTGCTGGACCACGGTGATCGCGACGACCACGGCCAGCGCGGCCACCACCCCCTCGCTGACCAGGGCCACCAGCGCGGCGACCGCCCCGGCGGCGATGGCGCCGACAAAGGGGACGAAGGCGGCCAGGAACACGAGCACGGCCAGCGGGAGCACGAGGGGCACGCCGATGATGAGCAGGGCGAGGCCGACGAACACCGCGTCGACGGTGGCGACGAACACGATGCCGCGAACGTAGGTGCCAAGCGCCTGCCAGGCGCTGTGGCCGACCGTCAGCACCGTGTCCTCGCCGCGTCCGGGGAACAGGCGCGCGACCCACGCCCAGATGGCGGAGCCGTCCTTGATGAAGAAGAACACCAGCACGAGCGCGATGAGGGCCCCGGCCAGGACCTCGGTGATCAGCACCGCCCCGTTGAGGACGCCCGCGAAGATGGCGTCCACGCTGCTGGTCAGGCTCTGCTGGGCCTCCCGGACGGCCCGCTGGACCTCTCCCTGGCTGATGCCCAGACCGCTGGTGGCCAGCAGGTTGGCCAGCTGATCGATGCCCGCCTGGACGGAGGCCACGAGGTCGGACAGCTCGCGGATCACCGCCGGCACGATGAGCCAGAAGGCAGCGACCATCAGGCCCAGGGCGGCCAGGAGGACGACGGTGGTGGCCAGCGCGTTGGGCAGCCCCGCCCGGCGCAGGCGCTGAGCGGGCGGGGCGAGCTGGGTGCTGATGAGCACGGCGATGAGCAGGGGCAGGGCGACCAGGCGCACCTGCCACAGCCCCCAGCCCAAGAGCGCGATCGCCGCGGCGATGACCAGCAGCCGCCAGCCGAGCTCGGAGACCACGGTCAGGCCACGCGGCACACCGCGCAGGCGCCGTGGCGGGACGGTCGTCTGCGCCGGCTCGGCGGGTGGCTCGAGAGTCGGGACCTCCATGGGCTGCCCACGCTACCCGAGCGGGTCGGGGGCGCCGTCCATCAGACTTCGCGCAGCATGGAAGCTCCGCAGTGGTTGCACTGCAGCGTGGCCTGGGAGGACATCCGTACGATCGTCGAGTGCTCGCCGCAGTCCTGGCAGACCGAGGTCAGCTCAAAGCGGTGCAGGCAGAACACGCAGCGGTAGCGCCCGGGCAGGTTGGCGGGGCGCAGCCACGGCTCGTGGCAGTGGGGGCACTCCAGCCCCAGCTGGAGCTCAGCCATCGCCTCCAGTGTGACGCACGAGGGCGATGGAGAACCCGTCGGTGCCGTCGCGGTGGGGCCGCGTGGTGCGCTCGGCCTCGAGGGCCAACTCGGGCCGCGCTCGCAGCAGCGCGGCGACCCGCTCGGGCCCCTCGGCCGGGTTCAGCGTGCAGACCGAGTAGACCAGCGCGCCGCCCGGGCGCAGGGCGCCGGCGCCCGCGGCCAGGATCGCGTCCTGCTGGGCGCTCAGGGCGGCGATCCGCTCGGGCGAGGCCCGCCAGCGCAGGTCGGGGCGATGGCTCAGCGTACCCAGCCCGCTGCACGGCGGGTCGACGAGCACCCGGTCGAAGCCCCCCTCGGTCCAGGCGGCTGCGTCGGCGACGGTCACGCGGACGCTGGCCGCCCGCAGGCGAGCCGCGGTGCGCCCCAGCGCCGCCGCCCGTCCGGCGTGGCGCTCCACCGCGACGACCTCTCCCCGGTCGCCCATCAGGGCGGCGAGGTGGGTGGTCTTGCCGCCGGGAGCGGCGCACAGGTCAAGCACGCGGTCACCGGGCCGGGGATCGAGCATGCGCGAGACGAGCATCGAGGCGCGCGACTGCGGGGTGAAGGCCCCCTGGGCCCACAGCGGGGAGCCGTGCGCGTCGAAGGCCTCGTCGACCACCACGGCCTCGGGCGGCTGCGCGGACGGGTGGGCGGCCACGGGCAGCGCGGCGCGCAGGGCGTCGGGCGTGGTGACCAGCGCGTTGGCGCGCAGGGCGTGCTCGGCCGGACGGTTGGCCGCCGCCATCAGGGCCCGCGCCTCGGCCGGCCCGTAGGCCTCCCACCACAGCCCGACCAGCCAGTCGGGCAGCGAGTGGCGCAGCGCCGCCTCGCGCGGGGTGGCCTCCCCCAGCGCGTCGACGATGGCGCGGCCCTCGCGGGCGGCGCGGCGCAGCACCGCATTGACCAGCCCGTGCCCGCGCGAGCCGGTGGCGCGGGCCAGCGCCACGCTCTGGGAGACCGCCGCGTGCTCGGCCACGCCGTCGAGGAGCAGCAGCTGGAAGAGGCCGAGGCGCAGGGCGGCGCGCACTCCGGCGTCCAGGCGATCGGCGTGGCGGGCCAGGCGCTCGGTGACGTGATCGAGCGTGCGCACACGCTGGACGGTGCCGAAGGCCAGCTGCTGGGCCAGCGCGCGCTCGCGGCCGTCCAGCCCGCGCGTCTGGGCATGCAGCGCGCGGTCGGCGTAGGCGCCCTCCTCGAAGACCCGCTGAACGACCGCGAAGGCCGCGCGGCGCGCCGGTGTGACGCCTTGGGTAGCGACCGTCATCGCCGCGAGCCCACCGCGATGCCTCTGGCCGCCACGGTCAGCGGCAGCATGGTCTCGCGCCAGCGCTCGCGCGTCACCAGCGCCAGGTCGGGGATCGGCTGGCCGACGTGCCAGGCGACGACCGGGTAGCCGGGATCGTCGCCACGCGGAACGCCGGTTCCCGCTTTTGTGCTGGTGTCGGGCGTGGAATCGCTCATATCGTCTGTGCTGGTGCTAGCGGCTGCTAGCCGATTTGCTAGCACCCGCTAGCAGCACTCCGCAGGCATACACGTAGATCGCTCCCGGGGAAGGGAGTCAGGGTAGAACGCCCCGAAACTGTGTCGATGCGGTGCAGCGGGTGACATCGAGGTCACGTGCCGGGCAGCCCGCGGCCCCGCAGAAGGCTCGCTGAATCCATCGGGCGCCCTCCGGGTGGCTGGACCTCCAGCAGCTCGAGCGCGCCGAGGAACAGGCGGCCGTCGTGCTGGGCCACGTGCATCGTCTCGAGGGGGGCGGCGTCGTGGGCGCGCGCGCCCAGGACGCCCAGCCAGGCGCCGTCGGCCAGCGGGGCACGGGCGCCGATGTGGGGGTGCAGCGCGCGGACGGTGCGCTCACCCTCCACCGCGGGGCTGTCGGCGCGAAGGGTGCGGTCCTCCGCAGAGATCTTGTCGGCATAGGTGGCGCCGGCCTCCTCCTGCTCGACGAAGGCGGGGCGCTCATCCAGGACGCCGAGGAGGAGGTCGGCACCCAGTTGCTCGAGGCGTGGCGCCAGCGTGCCGTAGGTGTCGTCTGGTGCGATGGGCTCGATTGCCTGGGCTCCCACCGGCCCGCTGTCCAGCCCCACGGTGAGGCGCATGATGCTCACGCCGGTGCGCTCGTCGCCGGCCATGATCGCCCGCTCCACGGGCGCCGCGCCGCGCCAGCGGGGCAGCAGCGAGGGATGGACGTTGAGGATCTCGTGCTCGTCGAGCAGCGGTGCGCGGATCAGCGCGCCGAAGGCGCAGACCACCAGGGTCGCCTCCGACCCGCCCGCCGCGGCGATGCGCGCTCGGGCCTCCTCGTCGTTGACCGAGGCGGGCTGGTCGAGGGGCAGCCCGAGGGTGCGCGCGGCCTCGGCCACCGGCGCAGCCTGCGTGCGTCGCCCGCGTCCGGCCGGGCGGTCTGGCCGGCTGACGACCAGCGCCGGGCGGTGCGCGGAGGCCGCCAGGCGCTCGAGGACCGCCGCGGCATACGCGGAGGTCCCCAGGTAAACGATGCTCACGCGACCGGGGCGGCCTCGCGCTCGCGCAGCGCGCGCACGGCCTGCTTGCGCTGGTCGCGCGAGGTGCGGTCGAGGACCAGCACGCCGTCGAGGTGGTCGATCTCGTGCTGGATGACCCGGGCCTCCAGGCCGGAGGCCTCCACCAGGACCTCGTCGCCGTGCTCGTCCCGGGCGCGGACGCGCACATGCACAGGGCGCTTGACGTCCACGTGTACCGCGGGGAGGCTCAGGCAGCCCTCCTCGGCAACCTCCTCCTCGCGGCTGAACCACTCGATGTGCGGATTGACCAGCGCGGCCACCGGCCCGTCAGGCGCCACGCGGTAGACCAGCAGCCGGTGGGAGATACCCACCTGCGGCGCGGCCAGGCCGATGCCCAGGGCGTCGTGCATGAGCGTCGTCATCTGGTGGACCTCCTCGAGCAGCGCATCGTCGAAGCGATCAACCGGGCGGGCGGTTGCACGCAGCACGGGGTCGCCGAAGCGGCGCACGTGGCGCAGCGCCTCGTCGCGGCGGGCCAGGACCTCGGGCTCGAGGGGCGGGAGCGCCTCCTCGGGCACAGGTCCCTCAGGGTCGACGTGCTCGTGCTCGGCCATCCGAGGTTCAGTCTATTGGGGGTCCACATCCACGCTCAGGGCGGCGGTCCGGTGCGCGCGCCCAGCGGCCACCCGCGCGACGGCGTCGCCAACCGCGGCGATCGCGCCGGCGCGATCGCCGGCCTTGACCACGAGCTGGCTGCGCTCGCGCCCGCGCAGGCGGAAGAGCGGGGCGGGACCGAGCACCTGGGCGTCCGCGATCTCTCCCATGGCCTCGCGCACCGCACCGGCAGCCAGCGCGGCGGCCCCCGGGGCCTCGGCGCGCGCCGAGCACACCACCCGGATCAGACTGGAGAACGGCGGATAGCGCAGCACCTCCCGCCGCGCCAGCTCGCCGGCCAGGAAGCCGTCGTCGTCGTGAACGGCGGCGGCGGCCACCGCCGCCGCCGAGGGGTCGAGGGTCTGCACCAGCACCCGGCCGCGTCCGCCGCGTCCGGCCCGACCGGCCAGCTGGGTGACCAGCGCAAAGGTGCGCTCCTCGGCGCGGAAGTCGGGAAAGCGCAGCGTGGCGTCGGCGTCGACCACCACGCCGAGGCTCACGTCGGGGAAGTCGTGTCCCTTGGCCACCACCTGGGTGCCCAGCAGGATCCCCCGCTCCGCGGCCTCGAAGGCGGCCAGCACCGGCCCGGCGGGTCCAGTGTCGGCGTCCAGGCGGAAGACCGCCAGTCCCAGCTCACCCAGCTCGCGCTCCAGGCGCTCGGTGCCGGTGCCATGGCGGGCCAGCGAGACCGATCCGCAGTCCGGGCATGCGCGGGGGATGCGCTCGCGATGGCCACAGTGGTGGCAGGCCACGGTGCTCGCCGCACGGTGGAGCACCAGCGCGACCTCGCAGCGGGGACACTGCCAGCCTCGCCCGCACGAACGGCACTCGAGGAAGTTGGACCAGCCGCGGCGGTTGAGCAGCACGACCGCCTTGGGCTCGTCGGCCAGCGCGTGCAGCGTGCGTGGGTGCAGCGCTCCGCCTGAGGCGTCGCGCATGTCGACCACCTCCACGGCGGGCAGCGGCCGGGCGTCGACGCGCCGAGGCAGGCGCAGGCGGCGCAGCGCGTGCACGCTCTCCGGTCGCGGGGTGGCGCTGCCCGCCAGCAGCACCGCTCCGGCCTCCTGGGCGCGCCGGGCGGCGACGGCGCGCGCGTCGTAGCGCGGGTCGCCCTCGTGCTTGTAGGAGGCCTCGTGCTCCTCGTCGACCACGATCAGCCCGAGGTCCGCCACCGGCGCGAAGACGGCCGAGCGCGGCCCGACGCAGACACGAGCCTCGCCGCGGCGCAGGCGCAGCCACTCGTCGTGGCGTTCCCCGTCGGACAGCCCCGAGTGGGTGACGGCCACCGTGTCGCCGAAGCGCGCCGCGAAGCGTGCCACGGTCTGCGGCGTGAGCGCGATCTCGGGCACGAGCACGATGGCCGCCCGCCCTCGCTCCAGCGTCGCCGCGGCTGCGCGCAGGTACACCTCGGTCTTGCCCGAGCCGGTCACCCCGTGCACCAGCAGCGCGGCGTGCTCGCCGGCGGCAACGGCGGCCTCCACCTCGGACACGACCTCAGACTGCGCGGGCGTCAGCGCGAGCGGGGCGCTCGCCGCCCGCGCCCCCACGGCGGCGTGGACGATGTGACGGCGCCACGGGCGGGGGGCGATGCGCACCAGCGCCCGACGCTCGAGGCGGCGCAGCGCGGGGAGGTCGCCGCCCGCGAGGCGCGGCAGGGAGGCCAGCAGGGCGCGCTGGCGGCTGGTGAGGCGCGTGCACTCCTCCTCGCCCGTGCGCTCCGCCCACAGGGCGGTGCGCACGCGAGCGCCGGCCGGGGGGAGCATGAGCCCGGCGGCGCGAGCGAACGTCGAGCAGTACTCGCGGGCCATCCATTCCGCCAGGGCGACGAGGTCGGGCGGAAGGCTGCGCTCCAGCACCTCGAGTGGCGCGAGCAGCCGGTCGCGGGCCAGCTCGCTGTCCTCGGCCAGCCCCACCACCACGCCGGTGAGCTCGCGGGCCCCGAAGGGAACGCGCAGCAGGGCTCCGATGCCCACGCCCTCGGGACGCAGGTAATCGAACGGCCCGCGCAGGGCGCGGGCCGTCGTGAGGGGCTCGACCCTGGCGACGGCGGGCACGGAGGGAGGATGCCCCAGGGCGCGGACGCGGTCGTACCACGCCGCGCGTGCCGGCCGCCGGTGTGCGCAGGCAGCCGACGGCTAGACGGCGACGGGCTCCCCGCTGAGGCCGGCCGCCTCGCGCAGCGCGTCGGCCTTGTCGGTGCGCTCCCAGGTGAAGTCGTCGTCCGGGCGGCCGAAGTGGCCGTAGGCAGCGGTCTTCTGGTAGATCGGGCGGTGCAGATCAAGGGCCTGACGGAAGGCGCCCGGTCGCAGATCGAAGTGCTCGTCGATGAGCTGGGTGATCTTCGCCCTGCCGATCACCTCCGTGCCGAAGGTCTCCACCATGACCGAAACGGGGCGCGAGACGCCGATGGCGTAGGCCACCTGCACCTCGGCCCTGTCGGCCAGCCCCGCGGCCACGACGTTCTTGGCCACGTGGCGCGCGGCGTAGGCGGCCGAGCGGTCGACCTTGGAGGGATCCTTCCCGCTGAACGCGCCCCCGCCGTGGCGAGCCATCCCCCCGTAGGTATCGACGATGATCTTGCGCCCGGTCAGCCCGCAGTCACCGACCGGCCCGCCGATCACGAAGCGCCCGGTCGGGTTGATCAGCAGGTCCCGGCGCAGCGTGTCGGCGTCGTACATCTCCTCGGGGAGGACGGGCACGACCACGTGCTCCCACAGCTCGTCGGGCAGCCCATCTTCGACACCCGGCTCGTGCTGGGTGGAGATGAGGACCTTCTCGATGGCCACCGGCACCCCGTCGCGGTAGCGCACCGAGACCTGGGTCTTGCCGTCGGGTCGCACGTGGGGCAGCGTCCCGTCCTTGCGCACGTCGCTCAGGCGCTTGGCCAGCTGGTGGGCGAGGGCGATGGGCATCGGCATCAGCTCCGGCGTCTCCCGGGTGGCGAAGCCGAACATCATCCCCTGGTCGCCGGCGCCCGCGAGCTCGAGCTCGTCGCCGCCCGAGCCGCCGCGGGTCTCGTGCGACTCGCTGACGCCCTGGCCGATGTCCTCGGACTGCTTGTCCAGCGCGTTGATGACCGCGCACGAGTCGGCCGAGAAGCCCAGCTGGGCGTCGACGTAGCCGATCTTGCGGATCGTCTCGCGCGCGATCTCCTGTATGTCGACGGAGGTAGTGGTGGTGATCTCGCCCGACACAACGACCAAGCCCGTGTTCACGAGCGTCTCGCACGCCACCCGCCCCTCGGGGTCGTCCCTCATGATGGCGTCCAGCACGCCGTCGGAGATCTGATCGCACACCTTGTCGGGGTGACCCTCGGTGACGGACTCGGACGTGAACAGGTACTCGTTGTCGGCGTAGTGGGTCATCGGGCGGCGAGAGACCTCCGGTCGCGGATGGGCACCCAAGACTAACGGGGCCGCGCATAGCGGCGCCGGTGCCCGCCCTCGACGAAGTCGATGACCAGCGGGACGCCGTCGAAGCCGAAGCGCGCGCGCATGCGGTTCTCCAGGAAGTAGGCATAGTCGCGGGTCAGCCGCGCTCGGCTGTTGACCTGCACGGCGAAGCGCGGCGGGCCCGTGCCGATCTGGGCGACGTAGAGCAGGCGCAGGCGGTGGCCCTGGCGCTGGGGGGGCTGGCGCGCCGCCACCGCCTCGCCGAGCCAGCGGTTGAGCTCCGGGGTGGGGATGCGCGTGCGGCGACGGTCGCCCAGGGCCAGCGACTCGCGCAGGAGGCGCTCCACGTTGCGCCCGCGCTGCGCGCTGGCGGTCATCACCCGAGGGCGCAGGCGCAGCTTGCGCGCCACCCTGGCGCGCTCGTGGTCGAGGGCCTGCTCGTCCATCGTGCCCAGGTCCCACTTGTTGAGCACCAGCGCGGTGGCGCAGCCAGCGGTCATGGCCAGCTCGGCGATGCGCAGGTCCTGCGCGGTGATCCCGTCGGCGGCGTCGCAGACCACCAGCGCCACATCGGCCCGCTCGGCCGCGCGCTGGGAGCGCAGCGTCGTGTAGTACTCGACCGACTCCTGCACCCGGGCCTGGCGGCGCAGTCCGGCAGTGTCCACCACGACCACCGGCCGCCCGTCCACCTCGAGGGGCAGGTCGATCGCGTCACGGGTGGTCCCCGCGACCTCGGAGACGATGACGCGCTCGGCGCCGGCGAAGCGGTTGACCAGCGAGCTCTTGCCGACGTTGGGGCGCCCCAGAACGGCCAGGCGCAGCGTCCCGTCCTCCTCCTCGGCGGCGTCGAGCTCGGGGAGCAGCCCCGTCACGCGATCGAGCAGGTCGCCGGTACCCAGGCCCTGGGCGGCGGAGACCGCTATCGGCTCGCCCAGGCCCAGGCGGTGGAAGTCGGCGGCCAGCGACAGGTCGCGCACGCCGTCGACCTTGTTGGCGGCCACGACGACGGGCAGCTTGGAGCGACGCAGCAGGTCGGCCATCTCCTCGTCGCCGGGGCGCACGCCGGCCTGGGCGTCCACCACGAGGACCGCGACGCGCGCGTCGGCCAGCGCCGCGCGCGCCTGCTCGCGGATGGAGCCCGCGATGGGATCGGGGTCCAGCTCGTCCATGCCGCCGGTGTCGACCAGGGTGAAGGCACGGCCGTTCCACTCGCAGCCGATCTCGTGGCGGTCGCGCGTCACGCCCGGGCGCTGGTGGACGACCGCCTCGCGCGTGCCGCTGAGGCGGTTGACCAGCGAGCTCTTGCCGACGTTGGGATAGCCGACGACGGCGACCCTACTCATGACGTCGGTACCAGCGCCACGATGCGCGCGACGACCTCGTCGACGGGCAGGCCGGTGGTGTCCACCTCCACGGCGTCGTCGGCCGCACGCAGCGGAGAGTCGGCGCGCGCGGCGTCGCGCTGATCGCGCACGGCCTGCTCGAGCTCCACGATGGCCGGGTCGGCGCCCAGCTGGACGGCTCGCCGCCGGGCGCGCTCGGCGGGGCTGGCCACCAGGAAGACCTTGAGCTCGGCGTCGGGGGCCACCACCGTGCCGATGTCGCGCCCCTCGGCCACCCAGTCGCCGCTGGCCATGAGCGCCTGCTGCTGTGCGACCAGCGCGCGGCGGACGGCCGGCTCGGCGGCCATCACCGCGGCCCGCTCGCTGACCTCAGGGGCCCGGATGGCCGCGGTGACGTCCTCGCCCTCGAGCGTCACCCGCCCCCCCAGGCCGATCTGCGCTGCGGCCGGGTGGGGATGGCCGCGCAGGGCCGCCAGCGCGACCGCGCGGTACATGGCGCCCGTGTCCAGGTAGGTGAAGCCCAGCGCGCTCGCGACGGCGCGTGCGACCGTGGACTTCCCCGCGCCCGCGGGCCCGTCGATGGCGATGCGCATGGCGCGAGGCAGACTAGAGGAGCGTCCTCAGGTCCTCGGCGAAGCCCGGGTAGGAGACCTCGGCGGCCTCCATGCCCACCACCTCGACCCCCTCGCGGGAGGCCAGGCCGGCGACGGCGCCGACCATGGCCAGGCGGTGGTCGCCGTGGGCGTCCAGCCTGCCGCCGCGCAGGCCACCGGTGCCGGTGACCGCGAAGCCGTCGTCGGTGGCCTCGATGCGCGCGCCCAGGCCGCCGAGGCCCTCGACCACGCCGGCGATGCGATCGGACTCCTTGACGCGCAGCTCCCGCGCGCCGTGCACCACGGTCTCCCCCTCGGCGAAGCAGCCCACGAGCGCGACCAGGGGCAGCTCGTCGATGGCCAGGGGCACCTCGTCGGCCTCCACCACGGTGCCCGCCAGGGGCGAGGCGCGCACGTCGAGCTCGGTGACCGGCTCGACGGGCGGGATGTCGTCGCCGGTGGGCCTCTCCAGGTCACCCACCAGGACCCCGCCCATGCGCTCGAGGATGCGCAGGTAGCCGGTGCGCGTCCAGTTGGCGCCGACGTCGCCGACGACGATCTTGGAGCCTGCCACCAGCAGCGCGGCGGTGATCGGGAAGGCGGCCGAGGACGAGTCGCCGGGGACGCGGACGGTCTCCAGCTCGAGCTCGTCCGTGTTCGTGACCGTCACGTGGCGGCCGTTGCGGTGCACGGGCACGGCGGCCGCACGCAGGATCCGCTCGGTGTGGTCGCGGCTGAGCGCCGGCTCGGTCACCGTGGTCACCCCGCGCGCCGCCAGCCCGGCCAGCAGCACGCAGGACTTCACCTGCGCGCTGGCCACCGGCAGCTCGTAGGCGATGGAGCGCAGGCGCGCCCCGCGCACCACGAAGGGCGGGTAGCGCTCGCGGGTGGCGTCGACCTGCGCGCCCATCAGGCGCAGCGGGTCGGCCACGCGGTCGATCGGGCGGCGGCGGATGGAGGCGTCCCCGTCCAGCGTGAAGGTGCGCCCGGCCTGGGCGGCCAGCCAGCCGGGCAGCAGGCGCATGAGCGTCCCCGCGTTGCCCACGTCGATGGGGTCGTGGCCCTCGCGCGCCTCGCGCAGGCCCGAGCCGCGAACGACGAGTCCGTCGGGACGCTGCTCGACCAGCGCGCCGAGGGAGCGCAGCGCCTCCAGCGTGGAGCGCGTGTCCGCGGCGTCGAGATAGTTCTCCACGCGCACGGGCTCGTCGTGCATGGCGGCCAGCAGCGCCGCGCGGTGGGAGATCGACTTGTCGGGCGGCGCGGTGAGCTGTCCGCGCAGCGGCCCGGCGGGCTCGAAGCGGACGTTCACCCGGCTGCCTCGGTGACCGGGTGGCCCTGCTCGCCGATCAGCCTCCTGGCCCGCTCGGCGCCCGCCTCGCCCACCCAGAGGGCCACCACCCCGTTGCGTGCGTCGGGCGAGGGGCTGAGAGCCATGTCGGAGATGTTGACGCCCGCCCGGCCGAGCGTGAGGGCCAGCTCGGCGATGACCCCGGGGCGGTTGGGCACCGCGACGCGCAGCTCACGCACCGGTCCGCCCAGCGAGCCGCCCTCCAGCAGCTCGCGCCGCTGTGCCGCCGCCTCCTCCTGCCAGGCGGCCAGCTCGGCGCGCCGCCCGGCGGCCACCTGGGCGCGCACACGGCCCAGCGCCTCCACGGCCTCGTCGAGCGCGGCCAGGAGCGCCTCGGCGTTGCCCAGGTAGATGTCCGGCCACAGCGCGGGGTTGGCCCCCGCCACCCGGGTGGTGTCGCGAAAGGAGGGGCCGGTGGCCGGAAGGCTGTCTCCCTCCCCCAGCGCGCCCGCGGCCTGGCCGACCAGCACGTTGGCCATCACGTGGGGCAGGTGGGAGACGGTGGCCATCAGGCGATCGTGGACCTCGGCGTCGATGGCCACCGGCTGGGCACCCAGACCGGTGATCAGGCGGTGGGCGCGCTCCAGCAGCGTGCCGCGGGTGGCGGGGGTGGGCGTGAGGTACCAGGTGGCGTCCTCGAACAGGTCACCGCGTGCGGCGCCCACGCCCGAGGCCTCGGCACCGGCCAGGGGATGGCCGCCCAGATAGCGGGGATCCTCGTGGGCGCCCACCAGCGCGCGCTTGACCGACCCGACGTCCGTGACCAGGCAGTCCGGGCCGGCGGCGCCCAGCGCGGTTGCGAGCGCGTCGCCCAGGACGCCCAGCGGAGCGCACACGACGGCCGCCTGCGCGCCGTCGAGCGTCTCGGCCACCGTGTCGTAGACCGTGTCGGCGGCGCCCGCCGCCGCCG
>DASZCY010000276.1:0-5870 GCA_035942615.1 Solirubrobacteraceae bacterium
TGGCCCTCGTTGTGGTGGCGTCCGACGGCGTCCGAACCGCGGTGGGTGGAGGGAGCGGGCATCAGCATCACCCCCCGTATCGGCACGCCTGGACGGATGGTTGAGCGCGAAATTCTCGGGGCCGTCAGGCGGGCGCGGCGGCCAGCGCGGCGTCGATGCGCGTCAGCGCCTCCTCACGCCCCAGGACCGCCAGCGACTCGAAGATGCCCGGGGACACCGTGGTCCCCGCGATGGCGACGCGCAGGGGCTGGAAGACCTGCTTGGGCTTGGCCGCGCGGGCCTCGACCACCCCACGCAACGCCGCGTCGATGGCCTCCACCGAGAAGCTCTCCAGCCCCGCCAGGGCCTCGCGCGCGGCCACCAGCGCCTCGCGCCCCTCCTCGGCCAGCCAGCGCTCGCGCGCGGCGGGATCGTCGACGGGGCCATCGACCAGGGATCCGGCCAGCGGCCAGAAGTCGGCCAGCGTCTGGATCTTCTCCTGGGCGATGGCCGCGGTGGGTCTCAGACCCTCGCGGCCCGTGTGGGCCTCCAGGCGGGCGGCGAGATCGTCCACGGCCAGCCCGCGCAGGTAGCGCCCGTTCATCCAGCGCAGCTTGTCGAGGTCGAAGCGCGCGGGGTTGCGCGACACACGCGCCACGTCGAAGCGGCGCACCAACTCCTCGGTGGAGATGATGGTCTCGTCGTCGGCGTCCCCCCAGCCCAGGAGGGCCAGGTAGTTGCGCACCGCCTCGGGGAGAAAGCCCGCGTCGCGCAGCTCCTGGACCGACGCGGCGCCGTGGCGCTTGGAGAGCTTGCGGCCGTCGGACCCGTGTAGGAGGGGCAGGTGGGCGTACTCGGGCTGCTGTGCCTCCAGGGCCTCCAGCACGAGCAGCTGCTTGGGCGTGTTGGACAGGTGGTCCTCGCCGCGGATGACCTGGGTGATTCCCGCGTCGAGGTCGTCGACGGCGACCGCGAAGTTGTAGAGGACGCTGCCGTCGGCGCGGGCGATGACCACATCGTCGAGAGGCTCGTGGGCAAAGCGCGTGTCGCCGCGGATGAGGTCGCGCACCACGGTGACGCCCTCGTCGGGCACGCGCAGGCGCACCGCTCCCTCGCGCTCGGGCTCGCCCCGGAAGCCGCGCTCGGCTCCGTGGCGTGCCTTGAAGGCCTTGACGTCCTCGGCCGTGGCGGTGGAGCGGTAAGCGTGCCCGTCGGCCAGCAGGTGCTCGAGCACCTCGGCGTGGCGCTCGGCGCGCTGTGACTGGAGGATCGGGCCCTCGTCCCACCCCAGCTCCAGCCACCCCAGCGCGTCGAGGATCTGCTCGACGTTCTCGGGCGTCGAGCGCTCGCGGTCGGTATCCTCGATGCGCAGCACCAGCGCCCCCCCGCCGTGCCGCGCGACCAGCCAGTTGTACAGCGCGGTACGCGCCCCCCCGATGTGCAGGGCGCCGGTGGGTGAGGGTGCGAAGCGGACCCGCATGCCGGCAGCCTACGTGACCCTCTCTCCGTGCTGATCGGCGCGCACGTCTCCCCCGCCGGAGGCCCGGCCCGGGCCGTCGAGCGCGGGCTGGAGCGCGGCTGCCGGGCGATTCAGATCTTCAACCAGAACCCGCGCGCGTGGAAGCCGCGGGAGTACGCAGAGGAGGAGGTCGCGGCCTTCCGCGAGGCCCTGGCCGGCGGGCAGGTCGACGCGCTGCTCATCCACGCGGTGTACCTGCTCAACTGCGCCTCCGAGGACCCCGACGTGCGCGACAAGTCGCTGCGCTCGCTGGTCGCCTCCCTGGAGGCCGGGGCCGCGCTGGGCGCCCATGCGGTCGTGCTGCACCCCGGCTCGGCCAAGACGGGCGACGTGGACGACGCGATCGCCCGGGCCGGTGCGACGATCCGCGAGGCGCTGGCCCAGACCCAGGGCTGTCCGCTGCACCTGGAGAACACCGCGGGGGCGGGGGGCACGCTGGGGCGCTCCTTCGACGAGCTGGCCGCGCTGATGGAGGCCGCAGGGGGCGACGGGCGCCTGGGAATCTGCCTGGACTCCTGTCACCTGCTGGCCTCGGGCTTCGACGTGCGCACCCCGGCGGGCGTCAGCGCGGTGCTCGACGACTGCGCGGCACGCGTGGGAGCGGAGCGCCTGGGTTCGCTGCACCTCAACGACTCGCAGACGCCCCTGGGCTCCAACCGCGACCGCCACGCGGCCGTCGGCGCCGGCGAGCTGGGCGAGGAGGGCTGCGCGGCCTTCCTGGGCGAGCCGCGCTTCGACGGGCTGCCCTGCGTGCTGGAGACCCCCGGCCCGCTGGGCAAGGGGCCCGACCGCGAGGAGATCACCCTGGCCGTCGCCCTGCGCCAGCGCGGGCGCGCGGCGCGCGACGGGGGCTGAGCGGGAGCGTTCGCCGCCGGACCGGGGCGCGCCTCAGGCGCTGAGGGCCTGCTCGGGCGGGGCGGTGAGCGCGGCCTGGCCCAGCACGCTGGCCAGCTCGGCGTGCAGCGTGGGCGTAGGACCCACCCGGAAGTCGTCGCCCAGGCGCAGGACGCGGGGCGCGCCCGCGCTCATGTGCAGCGTGAGCACCACTTCGGACTCCCCGGGGAAGTTGGCCAGAACGTCACGCAGATCCTCGATGGCGGTCGCTGGCAGCGCGGCGGCCTGCAGGCGCAGGTGCAGCGCCACCGGACCGGCGGGGCGCAGCGCCGCCTGCTCCCTGGCGCGGGCGATCTCCTCCTCTGAGGGGTCGAAGCGCTCGACCGTCTGGACCACCACGCAGCTCTTGTCCTTGTCCTTGTGGTCCACGCGCCCGCGGATCACCACCACGGTGTCGTTGGCCAGCTCGTCCTCGAAGTCGGCCAGGACCTTGGCGAAGGCCAGGATCTCCACCTGCTCCTCGAGGTCGTCGAGGGTGGCAAACAGCATCGGGTCGCCGCTGCGGGTACGGATCTTCTTGGCGGCGGTGACGATCCCCCCGACGGTCACCCAGTCCTTGTCCCTGCGCTTGTGCAGCTCGGCCAGGGGCGTGTCGACGCGCTCGCGAAGTGCCTCGCGCACCCGCTTGAGCGGATGGGTGGAGATGAACAACCCGATCGACTCCTTCTCCACGGCCAACAGCTCGGCCTGCTCGAACTCCTCGACCGGGATCGGCGGGTGCTCGGGCGCGGCGAAGGCTGCCGCGGCACCGTTGCCACCGCCCCCGTCCGAGCCCAGGTCGAAGATCGAACCCTGCCCGATCTGGGCGTCGAGCTGGATCTTCTGGCCCGCGGCCTGGGCCTGCTCGAGCACGGCCAGCATCCCCTTGCGCGTCGCGCCGGTGGAGCCGAACGCGCCGCACTTGATCAGCGCCTCGATGGCCTTTTTGTTGACCGCGCGCGGGTCCACGCGCTCGCAGAAGTCCCACAGCGAGGTGAAGGGCCCGCCCTCCCGACGGGCGTGCTTGATGGCCTCCACCGCGGCGTGGCCCACGCCCTTGACCGCATCCAGCCCGAAGCGGATGTCGCCCGTGACCACCACGAAGTCGTGGTCGGACTCGTTGACGTCGGGGGGCAGGATCTCGATGCCCATCTCGTCGGCTACCGCGGCGAAGAACGGGACCTTGTCCTTGGTGGACATAACCGAGGAGATCAGCGCGGCCATGTACTCGGCGGGATGGTTGGCCCGCAGCCACGCGGTGCGGTAGGCGATCAGCGCGTAACAGGCAGCGTGGGATTTGTTGAAGGAGTAGTCAGCGCTCTTCTCGTTGGTCTGCCACAGCCAATCGATCACCGCCTCGTCGGTGCCCGACGCCCGGCAGCCCTCGCGAAACTCGGGCTCGAGACGGGCCATCTGGTCGCGCTTCTTCTTGCCGATGGCTTTGCGCAGGTCGTCGGCCTTGGCCCCCGAGAAGCCGGCCAGGCCCTTGGCGATCTGCATCGCCTGTTCCTGGTAGAGGATCACGCCCTTGGTCGTCTCGGTGATGGCACGCAAGCGCTCGTCGACGAAGGTGACCGTCGCCGGGTCGCGCTTGCCCCGGGCGTAGGTGGGGATCTGGTCCATGGCGCCGGGGCGGTAGAGCGCCACGAGCGCCACGAGGTCGTCGAACTCGGTCGGGCGCACCATGCGCAGGGCGTCGCGCATGCCCTCGGACTCGAACTGGAAGACGCCCACGCTGTCCCCGCAGGCGAGCATCTCGTAGGTGGGCGGGTCGTCGAGGGGAAGGCGGCTCATGTCCGGCCGCCGACCCGTGGAGCGCTCGATGATGTCCAGGGCGTCCTCGATGACGTCGAGGTTGCGCAGACCCAGGAAGTCCATCTTGAGCAGGCCCAGCTCCTCCACGGGGCCCATGGAGAACTGCGTGACCTGGCGGAAGACCCGGTTGCCCTCCTCGTCGGGCCTGGTGTCCTCGGCCAGCTGCAGGGGCACCACGTCGGTGAGCGGGAAGCCGGCGATGACGACCGCGGCTGCGTGGATGGAGGAATTGCGCGCGATGCCCTCCAGTCCCTGGGCCACGTCGACGATCTGCTTGGCGACCGGGTCGGCGTCGTAGGCGGTGCGCAGATCCTGACCCGCCTGCAGGCAGTCGGCGAACTTGGGCGAGCGGCCCATGACCGGCTCAGGGATCAGCTTGGCCAGCCGGTCACCGGTCGCGTAGTCGTGCCCGCAGACCCGAGCAGCGTCGCGCGTGGCCGCGCGCGGGTGCATCTTGCCGAAGGTGACGATCTGGGCCACCGACTCGCGCCCGTACTTCTCGACCACGTAGCGCATGACGCGCTCGCGACCCTTCACCGAGAAGTCGATGTCGATGTCGGGCATCGACACCCGCTCGGGGTTGAGGAAGCGCTCGAAGAGCAGGTCGTAGCGCAGCGGGTCGACGTCGGTGATCGACAGGCAGTAGGCCACGATCGAGCCCGCCGCCGACCCGCGGCCCGGGCCCACCGCGATCCCACTCTCCTTGGCGAACTTGACAAAGTCCCACACGATGAGGAAGTAGGCGTCGAAGCCCATGCGATGGATGACGCCCAGCTCCAGCTCCGCTCGCTCGATCGCCTCGGCGGGGGCCGGATCGCCGTAGCGCAGGCGCAGCCCCTCCTCCACCCGCGCGCGCAGGAAGGCCTCCTCGCCCGAGCCGTCGGGCGTGGGGAAGGCGGGGATGAGCTGGCGGTCGAGCTCGAGCTCCACCTCGCAGCGCCGGGCGATCTCGAGCGTGGACTCCAGCGACTCGGGCCATTGGGCGAAGGCCTGTGCCATCTCCTCGTTGCTCTTGAGAAAGAACTCGTTGGTCTCGAAGGACATCTTCGGCGCCTGCAGCGTGGACTTGGTGTTCACGCACAGCAGGGCGGCGTGGTGGTGGTAGTCCTCCCGGCGCAGGTAGTGCACGTCGGCGGTGGCCACCAGCGGACGGCCCAGGTCGCGGGCGATGCGCACGATGGCCTCATTGGCGCGATCCTGCTCGGCCAGGCCGTTCTTCTGGACCTCGAAGAAGACGTCCTCGGGGCCGAAGACCTGGATGAGCTGGTCGGCGTGGGCGCGGGCCTCGGCCTCGCGCCCGGCGGTCAGGCGCTGGCAGAAGCGCGAGGCCAGGCAGCCGGTCAGCGCGATGATTCCTTCGGCGTGGCGGTCGAGCAGCTCGAGGTCGACCCCCGGCTTGCCGCGGTTGAGCCCCTCGAGGAACCCCGCGCTGGAGAGCTTGACCAGGTTGCGGTAGCCCTCGTCGCTGGCGGCCAGCAGCGTGAGGTGGTTGCGTTCGGCCTTGCCCCGTGCGTGACGGTCGTCGACGAGGTAGACCTCGCACCCGATGATCGGCTTGATCCCGTGCCGGCGCGCGGCCTGGACCAGCTCGATCGAGCCGTTCATCACGCCGTGGTCGGTCAGGCCCAGGGCGGGCTGGCCAAAGGCCGCCGCGCGCTCGGCCAGTGCGTCGATCTTGCAGGCG
>DASZCY010000277.1:0-17681 GCA_035942615.1 Solirubrobacteraceae bacterium
GGACTGGGCAGCTACCTCTCCCAGAAGATCGACAAGGCACCGGGCCAGACCGCCGACATCGTCCAGATCCTCTACGACACCCAGACCGACGTGGTCGTCTCCTACCTGCCGGTGGGCTCCGAGCAGGCCACGAAGTGGTACGTCGAGCAGGTGCTCGAGGCCGGCTGTGGCTTTGTCAACTGCATCCCCGTCTTTATCGCGCGCGAGGAGTACTGGAACAAGCGCTTCGAGAAGGCCGGCGTGCCGATCGTGGGCGACGACATCAAGTCGCAGGTAGGGGCCACCATCGTGCACCGCACCGTGGCCCGCCTGTTCGGCGACCGCGGCGTGAAGATGCTACGCACCTCGCAGCTCAACGTCGGGGGGAACATGGACTTCTACAACATGCTCGAGCGCGAGCGCCTGGAGTCCAAGAAGGTCTCCAAGACCAACGCGGTCACCTCGCTCCTCGACCACGAGCTGCCCGCCGACGACGTCCACATCGGTCCGTCGGACTACGTGCCGTGGCTGACCGACCGCAAGTGGGCCCACATCCGCGTGGAAGGCCAGGCCTTCGGTGACGTGCCGCTCAACCTGGAGATGAAGCTCGAGGTGTGGGACTCGCCCAACTCCGCGGGTATCGTCATCGACGCCGTGCGCTGCTGCAAGCTCGCGCTCGACCACGGCGTAGGCGGCCAGCTGGACGGGCCCAGCTCCTACCTCATGAAGTCGCCGATGCACCAGCGCCCCGACCACTTGGCCCGCGAGGCCACGGAGCGCTTCATCGCCGAGCACGCCCGCGACGACCAGACGGCCCAGACCGCGCAGCGCGCCGCCGAGCAGGCGGCCAAGAGCCCGAGCGCCGTCGAGCATTAGCTTCACATGCGCCCTGAGCGTGTGAGGGCGGCGCGGCCGCCGCGGCCGCGGTGAGGTCCTCGACGCGACGGGACCATGGGCGTTGCCTGGTGGCGGCGACCTATGCTCGTGGTGTGCCCTTCGCCGTCGCGCAGGTGACGCCCTACCCGTGGGAGGAGGAAGGCCACGAGCTCAACACCTGGATCGCGCGCGTGGCCGATGAGCTGGCCGCGCGCGGCCATCGCGTGGTGATCCTCGCGCCGTCGCGCTCGGTGGAGGCGGTGCGCGCCACCCGCATTGCGCTGCAGGGCGCACCCGACGACGGCAGCGCGACCACGCTGCTGCCCGAGCCCGGCGGAGCGCCGCGCGTACTGGCCGTAGGCGAGGTGCTGCCCCCGCTTCCCGGCCTCCCACGCCTGCCCTCGCTGCCCATCGACGTCACCCGCACCGTGGAGCAGGCGCTGACCAGCCTGCCGCTGGACCTCTGCCATGTGCACGAGCCCTTCGCGCCCAGCGTGTCCTCCGCCGCCCTACGCCACTCCCGCGCGCTCAACGTGGGAACCTTCCATCTGCCCAGCGAGCGCGACCTCTCCACCCAGGTGGCGCCCAGGGTGGCGCGCCTCGTGTTCGGGCGCCTGGACGCGCGCACCGCCGCCTACGAGGCCACGTGCGATCTCATGGCGCGCTTCTTTCCCGGCGACTACGAGGTGCTGCCCCCCGGGGCCGACCCCGCCCTTCCGCGCAGGCCGCGGGCCGAGGACGAGCCGGTGCGTCTGGCCTTCTGCGACGACGAGGAGGAGCGCCCCGCCCTGCGCGCGTTCCTGCGCGCGCTGCGCCGGCTGCAGGCCACGGGCGACTGGCACGCCGTGGTGCGCAGCGCCCGCGGTCCGTCGAGCTCCACGCCGCTGCCCGCCGGGCTGGGCGAACGGGTGGCGTGGGTCGACCCCGGCGAGACGAGCGAGGCCGAGGTACTGGCCGGGGCCGATGTCGCCTGCCTGGCCTCCGACGGCTCCGCCGCCGCGCCCGGCCTGCTGCTGCGCGCGCTGACCGCGGGCGCGGTGCCGGTGGCCAGCGGCCTTGCAGTCTACGAGGAACTGCTGGGCGGGGGCAGCGCGCCGAGGCACGGGCTGGCCTTTCCCCCCGGCGACGACGACGCCCAGGCCGTCCAGCTCGCCCGCCTGATCGACGACCCGGCGCTGCGCGCGCGCCTGCACGACGCCGCGCGGCCGCTGCGCGAGGGCGGCACCTCGTGGGCGACGGTGACCGACGCCTGCGAGGCGCTTTACCGGCGCCTCGCAGCGCGGCGCCACGACCCGCGCGGCCGCCCGCAGATCGCTCGCCGGCTGACCTCCCGCTCGCTCATCGACTGCGACCTGCACATGCACACCGACCACTCGCACGACTGCGCCACACCCGTCGAGGTGCTGCTGGCGACGGCGCGCGCCCAGGGACTGGACGCCATCGCGGTGACCGACCACAACGAGATCTCCGGCGCGCTGGAGGCCGCCGCCAAGGGGCCGGAGTACGCCGTCAAGGTCATCGTGGCCGAGGAAGTCAAGACCGCCGACCAGGGCGAGGTCATTGGCCTCTTCCTGCGTGAGCGCATCCCCCGTGGCATGACGCTGGCCGAGACGGTGGCGGCCATCCGCGCCCAGGACGGCTTGGTCTACGTGCCCCACCCCTTCGACCGCATGCACTCGGTGCCCGATTACGAGCACCTGCTGGCCATCGTGGAGCACATCGACGCGATGGAGGTCTACAACCCACGCGTGGCCATCGGCGCGTTCAACGAGGAGGCCGAGCGCTTCGCCGCCAAGTACCGCATCGTGGCGGGCGCGGGATCGGACGCGCACGTGGCCGCGGGGCTGGGCTCGGTGCGCGTGCGCCTGCGCGACTTCGACGGTCCCCAGGAGTTCCTCGAAAGCCTGCGCGGCGCGGAGATCCACACCAAGCCCGCCAACCTGCTCTACGTGCAGGCGCTCAAGTTCCTGGAGACGAGGGCCGCCCCGCCGGCCGCTCGGGCCGCGCGGCGCGCCCGGCGGGTTCGGCGGGCGACGCGCAAGGCGTGATGCACCGCGAGGAGCCCCCGAACGCGCCGTCGAACCCCCTGGCCGGGATGCCGGCAACCGACGACGAGATCCGCGAGAAGTACCTCGAGCGTGCCATCCGCGAGCTCAACCAGCTCACCCGCGACGTGCAGAACTGCCCGCACTGCCCGCGCGGCTCGCACACCCCGGTGCTGGGCTCCGGGCACCCCCAGGCCGACGTGTTCCTGCTCAAGCACGCGCCCAGGCCTGCCGAGATCGAGGAGGGCGTGGCCTTCTACGGGCGCGCGGGCGGCGCGCTCATGAAGTCCCTGCGCCGCCTGGACATCGATCCGCTGGCCGTCTACGGGACGCTGTGCGTGAAGTGTCCGGTGGCCGACACCGCCCTGGCCGACCCCGGCTGCATGGCGCGCGTGGTCGAGGAACTGGCCATCGTGCAGCCGCGCATGGTGGTGGTCATGGGCGAGGAGACGCTGGGCGTGCTCAACGACCTCGAGGTGCCGTTGGCCGAGCCGGTCGCCGCCCGTCCCGGCGAGCTCCAGCGGCTGACCCCCTCGATGGAGGCCATCTACGTGCCCGACATCGACGGCGCCCTGGACGAGGAGCGCGCCAAGCGCGCCTTCTGGACGGCGTTCCGGGCGCTGGGCGCGTGGTACGCGGACCTGCCGCCCTACTAGCCCTCCCCGTCGCGGCCTTCGCCTACTTCGTGGCGGCGCCGCTGCTCCCCGGGCTGCCCGCCGGGCGCCCCGCGGTGCTTGCCGCGGGCATCGCGGGGCTACTGGCCGCCGCGGCGGCGGCGCTGGCGCTGCTCCCCGCGCGCGAGACGGTGACCGGCCCGCTGCTGGTCCTCGGCGGCGCCGGGGTGGTCGCCGCCGCGCTCAACGTGGTCGAGACCGGCGCGGCGGCCAACATCCCCGAGAGCTTTGTGGGGGCGGCCCTGGGACTGGTGCTTGCGCGCGCGCTGGGCACCCCGGCGGTGGCCCTGGCGGTGCCGGTGTTCGTGGCGCTCATCGATGTCGCGGGCGCCCTGGGCACGAGCGCCGTGCCGGCGCCCGAGGTGGGCTCGGGCGGCGGCGAGCCGCTGAGTCTGCTCCTGCCCGGCTGGGGCGGCGCGGGCCCCGCCGGGCGTCTGGCGCTCGGGGACGTGGTGTTTCTGGCCATGTTCGCCGCCTGGGCCTGGCGCTTCGGGGTGCGCCGCGCGGCCACGGTGGCAGGGCTGGTAGCCGGCATGGTCTCCGCCCTCGTCCTGGAGGCGCTGGGGATCGCGGCCCCGTCCCTCGCCCTGCTGGGGGCCGGCTACCTGCTGACCAACGCAGACCGCCTGATCGTGCTGTTGGGCGAGCAGGAGCGTGGGTAGGCCCGGTGACCGATGGATACCGAAGAGCACACGATCGAGACGGCCGGCGAGCGCTGCCAGACGTGCGGCACCCCCCTGACCGAGCAGGAGCTGCGCGAGGCGCTGCTGGGCGGCGGGCCCGTCCTGTGCACGGTGCACGCCTCCGAGGAGAACGCGGTCGACGACCCCGAACAGTCCGACGCGCTGGAGCCCGAGGAGTAGGGCGAAGACCCACTCCTCAGGCTCCGCGAGGCGTCGTCGCTACTCCGCCTTGGGGATCTTGAGATCCGTCTTCCAGCGCTCGCCGCGCTGGTCCGAGCTCGGGGCGCTGGCCAGGTAGTAGCCGTTGACGCGCACCGTCGAGCCCGGGGTGGCCGAGTCGAGCACGTCGCAGACGTCGGCGGGGGAGCTGATCGGTGTGTCGTCCATCTCGGTCACGAAGTCGCCGAAGACCAGCTCAGCCTTCTCCGCCGGGGAGTCGGGATCGCTGCCGATGACCAGCACGCCCTCGTCCTCGCCGGCGTCCTCGATCGCCGAGGCCAGCTTGGCGCCCACGGACGGCTTGTCGACGAACATCGCCTCCACGATCGAGGAGTCGTAGGGGGAGATGTTCCAGCCCAGGTCGTTGATGCCCTTGCCCTCCGCCAGGTCGGGGACGAGCTTCTGGGCCAGCTCGGCCGTGACCGCGTAGGCCTGGTCCTCGCCGCCGCCCGCGGAGTTGATGCCCACCAGCTTGCCGAAGTCGTCGACCAGCGGACCACCGGAGTTGCCGGGGTTGATCGGCGCCTGGTGCTGGATGGCCGACGCCAGCTTGTAGCCGGTGTCCACGGTCGCCGTGGTTTCGGCCTGGGAGACGCGCCCGTCGGTGAAGGTCAGGTTGGTCGAGCCGGGGCCCTGCTCGCCGCTCTGTTCTTCGGCGGTGCCGGGGTAGCCCAGCGCGGTGACGTGCTGGCCGGGCTTGACCGGGCCCCGGGCGAAGGGCAGCGCGCGCAGACCGCTCGCGCGCGGCAGCTCGACGACCGCGAGGTCGTCGCAGGGGGCCGCGCCGATGACGCGGGCCGGGGTCTCGCTGCCGTCGTTGGTCACGGCCTTCAGCGCGCTGAGGCCCTGTACCACGTGGGCGTTGGTCAGGACGAGGTTGCGCTTGGCGTCGATGACGACGCCCGAGCCCGACGAGGTGCCGTCGAACTGCTTGCCGAACAGCTTCACGACCGAGGGTCCGGCCTGCTGGACGAGCTGCTCAGGGCTCAGGGCCCGCGGCCCGGCGGGCTTGGCGGGCTGCTCTTCGCCGCCTCCGCCGCCTCCGCAGCCGATCGCGGCAACGGCCGCCGCAATGCCCGCGGCGGACAGGATGGCGCTCTTGTGCACGACTTCCTCCGTGAGGTAGGTGGATTCCCTTCCGTGGGAAACGTAGCACGCAGATCCGGGGGGAAGCGAATCCTCTCCCCAGTGTTGACACGGCCCGCCCGCTCAGCCGGCGGTGAGCACGACCTTGCCGACCTTGCCGCCGGTGGCGAAGTGGTCGTAGGCCTCAGGCACATCCTCCAGGGGGAAGGTCGCCGCGACCGGTACGCGAACGGTTCCCCGTGCGAACAGCGGGAGCACCTCGCGCTCCATCGCCCGTGCGGTCAGCGCCTTCTCCTCCAGCGGTCGTGCACGCAGCGTGGAGGCGCGGACGCTCCCGCGCCTGCCCATCAGCGCCGCGAGGTTCAGCTCGCCCTTGGCGCCGGCGCCGATCCCGATCACGACGATGCGCCCTTCCGTGCGCAGCGCCTTGACGTTCGCGTCCAGGTTGGGGGCACCGACCAGCTCGAGGATGACGTCAAAGGGACCGTGGTCGGCGAAGCTGTCCGGATCGAGCACCGCGTCGGCGCCCAGCTCCTGCACCGCCGCGCGTGCCTCCTCGCGGCGCACCGTGGCGGTGACGTGCGCACCCACCGCGCGGCCCAACTGCACCGCGGCGGTGCCCACGCCGCCGGCCGCACCGTGCACGCACAGGCGCTCCCCGGCGCGCAGGCCGGCCTGGGTCACCAGGGCATCGTGGGCGGTGGTGAAGACCTCGGACAGCCCGCCCGCCGCCGGCCAGTCCAATTCCTCGGGGACGGGCATGAGCTGGCGCTCGTGGACCACCGCGAGCTCCGCCTGCCCACCGCCCCCGACGATGCCCATGACCCGGTCGCCCTCGCTGAAGCGCTGTGTGCCCGGGCCCAGCGCGGCGACCTGTCCGGCCAGCTCCAGGCCCGGGATGTCGGACGGCGAGCCGGGCGGAGCGGGGTAGCGTCCGGCGCGCTGCAGGATGTCGGCCCCATTGATCCCCGCGGCGCGCACGCGCACGAGCACCTCACCGGTGCCCGGCTGGGGATCGGGACGGTCAGCGAGGACGACCTGCTCGTCGGCGACGGTGGCAGCGCGCATGAGCGCGAGTCCTTAGGGAGAGAGCGTGCGCTGCAGCAGGAAGCCGCACACGACGGCGGCCACCAGCAGCAGAAAGGGGATCGTGAGGCCGAACGGCGTCAGCACGGCGATGACGAAGGTCACCACCGCGCCGACCCCGAACCCTCCGGTGGCCAGCACGAGCTGGTAGGCGCGCTTCTCGCGCTGGCGGCGGGGCATGCGCCCTCCGCCGGACTGCGGTGACAGGCTCACGGCCCCCACGGTAGCGCACGCTTCGGTACCGCAAGGTCCTCCCTGGCGCCCCGGCGCGAAACGCGGTACGCTCGCTGGTGGCCTGTCAAGGAACGACGTCGTCAGGAGGACGCACAATGGCCGAAGAGGTACGGATCGGGCGCGGCGAGGCCTCAGGCAAGCTGCGCAACCCGCTGGGCGTGGTGGGGCTGTCCTTCATCACGCTGGGCATCTACACCATCGTCTGGTACTACAAGGTGAACAAGGAGATGGCGAGCCTCGGCGAGGCGCGCAGCAACCCCGCGCTGGGCACCAGCCCCGGCAAGTCCCTGCTCGCGATCATGCCCGGATTCATCCTCATCGTCCCGGCGTTCGTCTCCATCTACAACACCTGCAAGCGCCTCGCGGGCACGGAGGCCGAGTCCGGCCTGCCCGAGGGCATGCATCCGGGGCTGCTGTTCCTGCTCTGGATATTCCTCTCGCCGGTGGCGACCTGGATCTTCCAGAACAACCTCAACCGCGCGCTGCAGGCGCAGGCCGGGGTGACCGTCAGCACCTCCTCCGCCTCCGCGCCCGCGATGGCCTGACAGCATGTTGCCGGCGGAGTCGCTCTCGACGCGGCTCCGCCGGCACCGGTAGCCTCTGGCCACCGTGGCCTCGTCCGTCCCCGAGCCGGGCCTGCGCCTGGCCGGCATCTCACCCCGCGCTTACCAGCACCCGGCCGACCGTGCCGCGACCGCGGCGCTGGCGGCCATTCCCAAGCTCGACCTGGTGGTGCGCAAGCTCATCGAGCTGGGCTACGAGCGCGCGCTGCGCCAGGCCTACCTCGGCAGCTCGGTCCGCGTGGGCGAGCAGCAGTTGGCCCAGGTGTGGGCCCTGCACCGCCAGGTGGTCCAGGCGCTTGACCTCGACGAGGTGCCCGCCCTCTACCTCACCGCCTATCCCCTCGCCAACGCCATGACGATCGGGGCCCAGCGCCCCATCGTGGTGCTCAACAGCGAGCTGGTCACCCTCCTGGACGGCGACGGCCGGCGCGTGGTGCTCGCCCACGAGGCCGCCCACATCCACTCCGACCACGTGCTCTACCGCACGGCCCTGACCATCCTGCTGGCCATGGGCCAGAGGATGCACCTGCCCCTGGTCGCCGGCCTGCCGCTGATGGCCGTACAGGCCGCGCTGCTGGAGTGGTCGCGCGCTGTCGAGCTGAGCTGCGACCGAGCGGCGGCGCTGGTGACCGGCCAGCCCCTGCAGGTCTGTCGCACGCTGATGACCATCGCCGGGGGCGCCGCCACGGATGAGCTGAGCCTCGACGCCTTCATGGCCCAGGGCATGGACTACGAGGAGGGGAGCAAGGGCCTCGAGCGTCTCGCGCGGCTGTTCTCCGACCTCAACCTCACCCACCCCATGCCCGTGCGCCGCACCCACGAGCTCATGCGCTGGGTGCGCACGGGCGAGTACGACCGCATCCTCGCCGGCGAGTACGCCCGTCGCGGCGAGGAGCGCCCCCCGCGCGACGAGGCCACCGCCGCCGCCCACCACTACGGCGAGCGCGTGCGCCGCGCCTTTGAGGACGCGGCGAACAGCGTCAACGAGGCGGGTGACCAGCTTGCCGACGTCAGGCGCCGGGTCGACGACTGGCTCGGGGGGCGGCGCGGCGAGGGATAGGACCGGCCGCCCGGGAGCGGTGTCGGCCATACGCCCTCCTCACACGGCCACTGCTCCCTGCTTCCTTTCCAGCAGCGCCACGCACTCGATGTGGGGGGTCTGGGGGAACAGGTCCACGGGACGCACGGTGCGCAGGACGTAGCCCGCCTCGGTGAGCTGGGCAGCGTTGGGGGCCAGCGTGGTGGGGTTGCAGGAGATGTAGACCAGCCGTCGCGGGGCGGCCTCGATGATGCGGCGCACGACCTTCTGGGAGAGGCCCGCGCGGGGCGGGTCGACGACGAGCACGTCCGGGCGCCCGGCGCGCTCCACCAGCTCGCGCAGCGCGAGGCGCACGTCGCCGGCGAAGAAGTGCGCGTTGGCGCGCTCGTTGGCGCGTGCGTTGTCGATCGCGTCGGCGACCGCCTCCTCGACCACCTCGACGCCCCACAGCTCACCGGCGTGCGCGCCCAGCGAGAGGCCGACCGTGCCGATGCCGCAGAAGAGGTCAAAGACGCGCTCCCAACCCTCGAGCGCGGCCAGCTCCCCGGCCACCCCGAAGAGGCGCTCGGCCATCTCGGTGTTGGTCTGAAAGAAGGCGGTGGGAGAGATCGCAAAGGTCAGGCCGGACAGCTCCTCGCGCAGCTTGGCCGCGCCGGCCACGAGCTCAGTGTCGCCCACGCTGGTCGACTCGCTCAGCGCGTCGGTGCGCGTGACCGCGAGCCCGTCGCAGTCCACCGCGGCGCTCAGCGAGCCGGTGTCGACCTCGCCGTCGGCGATGACCAGGCGCACCTGCAGCTCGCCGGTGCGCCGGCCCTCGCGGACCACGAGGTTGCGCAGCAGGCCCTCGCGGGTGCGCCGGTCCTGCGCGCTCAGGCCCTGGGCTCGTGCCCAGGCCAGCACCTGCTCGCGCGCAGCGTTGCCCCGCTCGGAGGCCAGCAGGCAGTCGTCCATGGCCTCGATGCGCTCCCAGGATCCGGGTGCGTGAAAGCCGCAGACCAGCTCGCCGTCGTCCCCGGTCCCAAAGGAGTACTCGAGCTTGTTGCGATAGCGCCACTGCTCGGCCGCGGGGACGATCGGCTCCAGCGCGAATCCGTCGAGGTGACCGATGCGCCGCAGGGCGTCGCCGACCTGCTCGTGCTTGACCTCGAGCTGGCGCTCGTAGGGCAGCACCTGCCACGGCGCGCCCGGATGGTCGGCGACGGGCGCCACGCGGTCGGGGCCCGGCTCGAGCACCTCGATCGTGCGCGCCTCGGCGTAGGCGCGCTTGCGCTTGGTGACCACCGCGCGCACGCGGTCGCCGGGGATCGCGTCGCCCACGAAGACCACGAAGCCCTCGTGGCGCGCGACGCCGCGCCCTCCAAAGGCGAGCGCGTCGACGCGCACGTCGAGCACCTGCCCTCGCTCAGGGCGCGGGAGACGGGTCGTGGCCTGACCGGCGGAGGTGGGCACGGCGGCCGAGGATACGGCTCAGCCGCTCTCGTCCAGCTTCTTGCCGACCGTGTTGAGCACCGACTTGCGGTTCGCGTTGCGCTTCTCGTGGTCGCGCACCCGGCGCAGCTCGCCCGGCGAGAGATCCTCGAGGCGCCCGGTGACCTGCGCCGCGGTCAGGCTGTCGTAGTCGGTGATGGGGAAGTCCGAGCCCAGACCGGCGACCCGGCGGGCGCGGTCGACCTCACGCAGCACGCGATCGGTGGCCGAAGCCTTGCGCGCGCGTGTGGTGGCGCTGCGTGCCGTGCCCTCGATGGTGTCGCGCCCCCGGGTGAGCAGCGTCTCGAGCTCGTCGAGCAGGTCCTTGGTCTGCTGGCGCCCGGCGTTGACCAGGCGGGTGACCAGGTCCTGGGCATCGTCGCGCGTCATGCGCCCGCGGTTCACCGCATCGTCCATGGCCTCCTGGATGCGCTCGCTGGTGATCACAACGCCGTTCTCGAGGGTCTCGCGCAGCGCGACGAGGTTGTGCTGCAGGGCCTCCTCGGTCGGCCCCTGGACCTCCTCGGCGGAGCGCGAGGCCACCGCGCGCGAGCCCTGGCCACCCGAGCGCGAGCCAGCGCCCGCCGAGCGCCCGGTGCCGCCGCCCGAGCGCGAAGAGGCCGAGCGGCCCGAGCCGCTCGAACGGGCGGTGCCGCCCCGGCTCTTCGAGCCTCCGCTAGAGCGGTTGGCCGAGTTCTTGCGAGAGCTCGAGCCCGACGTGGATTGCGAGGAGCTGCTGCGCTTCTGCTGGGGCATCTCGTCCTCCGCCTGTGGTTCCCCCGGCTGTCGGACTACCCGCCCGCCCGGCCGCCAAGCGCGGAGCCTCAGACCTCGCCGACCAACAGCTCGAGCAGGGCCTTCTGCGCGTGGCGGCGATTCTCGGCCTGGTTCCAGATGCGCTGGCGCGGGCCGTAGAGGACCTCGGCGGTGATCTCCTCGCCGGGGTGCGCGGGGAGGCAGTGCAGCGCGATCGCGCCCTGGGCGGCGGCGTCGAGCAGCGCGTCGTCCAGGCGATAGGGCTCGAGCGCGCGGCGGCGCTCCGGGGCGGTCTCCTCGTCGCCCATGGAGACCCACACGTCGGCGTACACCGCGTGCGCGCCCGCCACCGCCTCGGCCGGGTCGCGCACCAGGGTGGCGCCGGGCGCCTCATCGAGCGCGTAGCCGTCGGGGGAGGCCACCGCCACCTCGATGCCGGCCAGGGTCCCGAGCACCACCAGCGAGCGTGCGACGTTGTTGCCGTCGCCCACGTAGGCCAGCTTGAGCCCGTCGAGACGCCCGAAGGTCTCGCGCAGTGTGAGCAGGTCGGCCAGTGCCTGGCACGGGTGGTGGCGGGCGCTGAGCATGTTGACCACGGGCACGGTGGCGTGCTCGGCCAGCTCACGCAGCTGCGCGTCGGGGCCGGTGCGCATGCCGATGGCCGCGACGTGACGGGAGAGCACCAGCGCAGTGTCGCGCAGCGACTCGCCGCGGCTGACCTGCAGCTCGCCGGCGCGCAGCACCAGCGGATGGCCGCCCAGCTCGGCCACGCCGGCCTCGAAGGACAGCCGCGTGCGCGTCGAGGGGCGCTCGAAGATCAGCGCGACGCTGCGCCCGGCCAGGGCGCGGGAGGCCAGCGGCGCGGCCTTGAGCGCGAGCGCCCGCTCGAGCAGCGCCCCGAGCTCGGGGCGCGTGAGCTCCGAGCCGGTGAGCAGGTGGCGCGCCAACGGAAAGCGGAGGCCGGGTCAGCCGGTGGCCCGGCGCAGGCCGAAGCCGCGGACCATGAACAGAGCCCGCTCGCCCAGCGTCCCGCGACGGGGCAGCACGCCGATCTGCACGGCGGCGTCGTACAGGTCGAAGAAGCCGCGTACGCGCCACAGCGTGCCGGTGCGTTCGTCCAGCCGGCAGAACCACACGGCCTGCACGACGGCGAACCTGCGCGAGGGGGGCAGGTCGGCGACCTCGCCGCGGTGGGTGCCCAGCAGCTTGACCGGCGCGGCGACGTGGCCCTCGCCGTGCAGCCGGGGGCCCGTCGCCTCCATGCGCGCGTCGGGAAAGGCCGTCCACAGGCGCTGCGCGTGCTCGGCGACGGCCGCGGGGCCCTCCAGCGGCTCCGGGGTCATGGGGTCCTCGTAGTGCACGCCGGGCGCGCACAGCGGCGCGAAGGCGTCCGGATCCTTGTACGACCAGGCCGCCTGCCAGGTGTCCATGAGCTCGTCGGGGGTCATCTACTCCGTGGGAGGACCCAAGTCGGCCAGGCCCTCGGTGGGCGAGGAGGCCTCGGCGAACAGCCGCCGGGGGATGCGTCCCGCGTGACGGGCCAGAAAGCCGGCCTCCACGCCCAGCGCGATCGCGCGGGCCATGGCCACGGGGTCGGCGGCGCGCGAGATCGCGCTGGCGCACAGGACGGCATCGCAGCCGGCCTCGATGGCCAGCGCGGCATCGGACGCGGTGCCCACGCCGGCGTCGAGGATCACCGGGAGCGCGGTCTGCTCGCGGATCAGCGCGAGGTTGTAGGGATTGCGGATCCCCATGCCGCTGCCGATCGGGGAGCCCAGGGGCATCACCGCGGCGCAGCCCACGTCCTCCAGACGGCGCGCCAGGATCGGGTCGTCGTTGGTGTAGGGCAGCACGGTGAAGCCGTCGTCGACCAGCTCCTCGGCGGCCACCAGCAGCTCGGGCGCGTCGGGTAACAGCGTGCGCTCGTCGCCGATGACCTCGAGCTTGACCCAGTCGGTCTCGAAGGCCTCGCGGGCCAGCTTCGCGGTACGTACGGCGTCGCGGGCGGTGAAGCAGCCCGCGGTGTTGGGCAGCAGCTCGACCCCCGCATGGTGCAGCGTGTCGGCCAGCGAGCCCTGCGCGCGGGGGTCGATGCGCCGCAACGCGACGGTGACCAGCTCACAGCCGCTGGCCGCAATGGCCTGCTCGAGGGTCTCCAGGCGGTCGAAGCCGCCCGAGCCCAGCAACAGGCGCGAGCGCAGCCCGCGGCCGGCGATGGTCAGCGACGCCGACGCGCCGGACGGCGCGGGCCCGCGCTGGGCGCCCTGCGAGGGCGCGCCGGTTCGGTCGGTCGCGCTCATCCGCCCTGCATCGCGCTCAGCACCTCGACCTTGGCGCCCGCGGGGACGGTGGCCGTCGGCCACTCGCCGCGGGGCAGCACGTCGCCGTCCAGCGCCACCGCGATGCCGCGGCGGTCGGCGGGCACGTCGAGGCTGCCCAGCAGCTCGGCGACGGTGGCGCCGTCGTGGCCGTCGACGGGGTCTCCGTTGACGTGAATCACTGCTCGACAAACCCGCACATGGGAGTCAGAAACCGCTCGCCCGCGCTCGCTCTCCCGCTTCGCGGGCTCAAGTCCTCGAGGTTCGCGGGAGCCTGCGCGAAGCGCGCGGGGGCCAAGGCGGGCGGCGGAGGGTGTCCGTCGAGTGCGCGCACCACCAGCTCGCCGGTCACCGGCGCCAGCAGGATCCCGTTGCGGTGGTGGCCGGTGGCCCACACGAGGCCCTCGACGCCGTCGGGACGCCCGAACACCGGCGCGTTGTCCGGCGTGGTGGGACGCAGACCGGCCAGCGCCTCCTCTATCTCCAACTCCAGCACGCCGGGCACCAGCTCGCCGGCGTCGCGCAGCAGCTCGTACATCCCCCCCGCGGTGACCTGCGTGTCGAAGCCGCGCTCCTCCTGGGTGGCTCCCAGCACGTAGCGCCCGTCCCCGCGCGGCACGAGGTAGCCGCCGGCAAAGCGCACGGTGCGCTCCAGCAAGCCGGGGCCCTCGCGGTCGCGCAGGCGCAGCAACTGGCCCTTGACGGGGCGCACGGGCACCCGTGCCCCGCCGGGCAGCCCGGGCAGGTTGGCCGACCAGGCGCCCGTGGCCAGCACGGTGTCGATCGCGTGCAGGACGGCCCCGGAGGCCAGGCGCAGGCCGTCGACCCCACCGGCGTCGGCGACGACACCGGCCACCTCCTCGCCGGTGCGCAGGACCGCTCCGGCCCGACGGGCAGCCTCGGCCAGCGCCCCGGCCAGCAGGCGCGGGTCGGCGCTGTGGTCCTCGGGCGCGTGCAGCGCGAGGCGCACTGTGGGCGCCAGGGCGGGCTCCAGCCGGCGCGCGCGGCTGGGCAGCAGGCGTTCCATCGTGACCCCCAGCTCGGCGCCCAGCGCGCGCACCCGGTCGAGCGCCTCGGCCTCGTCGCGGTCGCGCGCCACCACCAGGGACCCCGTGCGCCGCAGCCCGACGCCCTGGCCGCTCGTGCGCTCGAGCTCCCGGGCGAAGTCCGGCCAGCGTCGCGACGCGCCGAGGCCCAGCTCCAGCACCGCGCGCTCCCCGGGGTCGGCCTCGGTGACCGGCGCGAGCATGCCGGCGGCCACGCGCGTGGTGGCCGCTCCCAGTTCGCCGCGATCGACCAGGCACACCGAGCGCCCGCTGCGCGCCGCGGCGTAGGCGCAGCTGAGGCCGGCCACGCCGCCGCCAGCGACGAGGACGTCGAAGGTGTCGGTGGAGGTGTGGTCTCGCTTCGCCGGCATGATCCGGATCAGCTGCTGACGGTCGAGGGGCAGGCCCCTCCTCTCAGCCGCGGTCGGCTCCCGTCCCTCCAGCCTACCCCGCCGTCCTGGGCGCCTCCCGCTTTCGCCCAGACGACCGTCGGGCGATGCGGGCCGCTTGGTGGGAGATTGGGGCCGCTGCGCGACAATGGCGGGATGCCCTTCCATGGCCTGCATGCCGCGCGCCTGTACCTCGTGACCTCCGCCCGGCCGGGCGGGCGCCCGCTGCGCGAGGTGCTCGAACCGGCGCTGCGCGGGGGCGTGGACCTCTTCCAGCTGCGCGAGAAGGAGCCCGCCGACGACGACGCGCTGCTGACCGCCGCCCAGGAGGCGCGCTCGCTGTGCGCCGCGGCGGGGGTGCCCTTCATCCTCAACGACCGCCCCGACCTCGTCGAGGCCGCCGGGGCCGACGGCGTGCACGTGGGCCAGGAGGACCTGCCGGTGGAGCAGGCGCGCGCGCTCGTGGGAGCCCAGCGCATCGTCGGCCTGTCCACCCATGCCCCGCAGCAGCTGGCCGCCGCCCGGGGGGCCGACTACGTGGTGGTCGGTCCGGTGCACGCGACCCCCACCAAGCCCGGCCGCCCGGCCGCCGGCCTGGCCTACGTGCGCCACGCCACCGCACACCCGCCGGCGGTCCCGTGCTTTGCCATCGGCGGGATCGACGCCGCCACCATCGGCGCGGTGGTGGCGGCCGGAGCGCGGCGCGTGGTGGTCGTGCGCGCGATCGCCGAGGCCACCGACCCCGAGGCCGCCGCGCGCGCCCTGCGCGCAGCGCTGGACGAGGAGCCCCTGCGTGGCGCGGCGTAGGCGCAAGGGCCGGCCAGGGGAGGGCGGACAGGCCCGCGCGCCGGAGGCGGTGCCGGGCGGGGCCGTCGACGATCCCGAGGGCTCCTCCCCCGGTGACGCCATGGCCCGCGGCTATGCCCGCTCCCGCGCGCGCGACGACGCGCTGCGGGCGGGCCTGACGCCGCTGGGCCCCGACGAGCGGCCCCTGGCGCTGGTGATCTGCTCGCTGCTGGCCGGGGGCCTGGCCCTGGCCAACCTCGTCCTGTGGCTGGCCGGCCTGGAAATCCAGGGCGAGCGGCCGGGCGCCGCCGGCGTGCTGGTGTTCTGCGGGCTCATGCTCGCCGCCGCGGTCGGCATGTGGCAGAAGCGCTACTGGGCCGTGCTGGGCTTCCAGGCGCTGCTGGCGGTGAACATGCTGGTCGCCTTCCTGTCCCTGCTGCGTGCCGCCAACGCGCTGGCGGTGCTCATCCCGGTCGTGGTGCTGGCGGGCGGCGGGTGGCTCTTCTGGCGGCTCATCCGCATCATGGCCCGCCTGCAGACCCCGTCGCGAAGCGGCGGCGGGGCGGATCGTTAGGCTCAGTCCCCCGATGGCCGAGACCGCCTACGACTGCGTCGTGATCGGCTCCGGCCCCGGGGGCTACGTCGCCGCCGTACGGGCCGCGCAGCTGGGCATGAGGACCGCGGTGGTGGAGAAGGACAAGGTCGGCGGGCGCTGCCTCAACTACGCCTGCATCCCCGCCAAGGCGGTGCTGCGCGTGGCCGACGTGCTCGAGGAGGTGCGCGAGGCCGACGAGTTCGGCATCAGGGTCGCCGAACCGCAGGTCGACTTCGCCGCGGTGGGCCAGCGGCGCCAGAAGGTGGTCCAGACGCTCACGGGCGGCGTCTCGGGCCTGTTCAAGAAGAACGCCATCGACCTGCTCGAGGGCGCCGGGTCGGTGACCGCGGACGGCAACGTCCAGCTCGACGGCCGGGAGATCGAGGCCCGCACCGCGGTGGTGCTGGCCACGGGCTCGGTGGCCAGACCGATCCCGGGCACGGACTTCGGCGGGCGTGTGATCGGCACCGAGCGGGCCTGGGCGCTGGACGAGCTGCCCGCGCGCCTGGCGGTGGTCGGCGCAGGCGCCAGCGGCACCGAGATCGCTTCCGCCTACGCGCGTCTGGGCACCGAGGTGCTGCTCTTCGAGGGGCTGGATCGCGTGCTGCCCACCGAGGACGCCGACATCTCCAAGGCCGCCGAGCGCCTGTTCAAGCGCCAGGGCATCGGCGTGCACATCTCCACCTTCGTGGAGGACGTGCGCGACGCCGGCGACCGGGTCACCTTCTCCTATGGCGACCAGCAGGCAGAGGCTGACTGGCTGGTCATCGCCGCGGGTCGGGGACCCGACGTCGAGGGGCTGGGCCTCGACGCGGCCGGCATCGCGCTCGAGGACAGCGGGCTCGTCGCGGTCGACGCCACGCTGAAGACCTCCGTGGAGGGCGTCTATGCCATCGGCGACCTGGTGCCCGGCCCCGCCCTGGCCCACAAGGCCTCCGACGAGGGCGTGATCGCCGTCGAGGCCGCCGCCGGCCAGAAGACGCACCCGCTCGAGTACGTCGACATCCCGCGCGCGACCTTCTGCACACCCAACGTGGCCTCCTTCGGGCTCACCGAGGAACAGGCCCGCGCGCAGGGCCACGACGTGGTGGTGGGCAAGGTTCCCTATGGCGCGGTGGGCGCGGGCACCGTGTACGGCGACCGCACGGGCGTGGTCAAGATCGTCGGCGACCGGCGCTACGGCGAGCTGTTGGGGGGGCACATCGTCGGGGCCGCGGCCACGGTGCTCATCCAGGAGCTGGTCAACGTCAAGGCGCTGGAGGGCGGCTTCCCCGAGGTCGCGCGCATGGTGCACGGCCACCCGACCCTCTCGGAGGCCGTCATGGAGGCCGCCCGCGCCGCCGACGGCTGGCTCGTGCACGGCTGACGTGTCCGGCGAGGGCCTGACCCTCTCCCGCCACGAGCAGGACGACCAGCGCCCGGTGTTCTACCTCGACCTGGCCGGCGCGGAGGCCTACCTGGCCGCCGAGCGCGTCCTCGCGCTGATGCCCGTGGCGGTGGAGTGGATCCCCGTGCGCGCCGCGGCCTTGCCCCGTGCCCTGGCGCCCGAGGGGCTGCGCTGCGCCAAGGAGGTGGCGATCTGGCGCGAGGAGCTGCAGCGCACCGCGATCACCCGCGGGCTGCAGGCGCTGCGCTGGCCCCCCACGGTGCCCTTCGACAGCGAGCTCGCGCTGCGCGCTGCCACCTTTGCGCGCTCCATCGGCAAGGGCGTGGCCTTCTGCCTGGCCGCCTTCCGCCAGGCCTTCGCCGCGGGCCGGGACCTCGCCGTGCGCGACCACGTCGTCCTGGCCGCCGCCGCCTGCGAGATGCACCCGCGCGCCGTGCTCGCCGCGCTGGACGG
>DASZCY010000278.1:0-4092 GCA_035942615.1 Solirubrobacteraceae bacterium
CACCTCCCGCTGTGCCGCCACCGCGTCACGGGCATCGTCTCGCGCGGCGGCGGCCTGCTGGCGCGCTGGATGGTCCACCACCGCCTCGAGAACCCGCTCTACGAGCGCTTCGACGACGTGCTGGAGATCCTGCGCGAGCACGACGTCTCGGTCTCCCTGGGCGACGGTCTGCGCCCTGGCTCCATCGCCGACGCCTCCGATGCCGCCCAGTTCGCCGAGCTGGACACGCTCGGGGAGCTCACCTGCAGGGCCTGGGAGCGCGACGTGCAGGTCATGGTCGAGGGACCCGGCCACGTGCCCCTCGACCAACTGGAGGCCAACGTGCGCCGCCAGCAGGACGTGTGCCACGAGGCGCCCTTCTACACGCTGGGGCCGCTGGTCACCGACGTGGCGCCCGGCTACGACCACATCACCTCGGCCATCGGGGCGGCCATCGTGGGCTGGCACGGCACCTCGATGCTCTGCTACGTCACCCCCAAGGAGCACCTGGGACTGCCCGACGCCGAGGACGTCAAGCAGGGCCTCATCGCCTATCGCATCGCCGCCCACGCAGCCGACCTCGCGCGCGGCAGCCGGCGCGCCGCGCGGTGGGACCGCGAGCTGTCCCAGGCGCGCTTTGACTTCGACTGGAACCGCCAGTTCGCGCTGGCCATCGACCCCGACACGGCGCGCTCCATGCACGACGAGACGCTGGCAGACGACCACTTCAAGTCGGCCGAGTTCTGCTCCATGTGCGGTCCGAAGTACTGCCCGATGCACAACTTCCGCGACGTGGACTGGGACTCGATCGCGGCGACGATCGCCGAGCGCAAGGTGGAGCGGGCGGTGGCATAGGGGCCCATCGCAGCGCTCCTTGAGGTTGTCGAGGTCGCCTCGACCTGGCGCTTTTCGGTCAGCCTCCGACCACGTTGGCCAGCGGCTCGCCGCGGGCGTAGCGACCCAGCTGGTCGCGCACGATCGCGACCGCCCGGGCGTGGGCCTGAGGGGTGTCGCCGGCGTGGTGGGGCGTCAGCAGCAGCCCCGGTGCGCGCCACAGCCGATGGCCGGAGGGCAGCGGCTCGGGCTCGGTGACGTCCAGCGCGGCGCGCAGGCGCCCCGCGTCAAGCGCCGCCACCAGCGCGTCGGTGTCCACCAGGGCGCCGCGGCCGGCGTTGACCAGCAGCGCGCCAGGACGCATGGCCTCCAGGAAGGCCGAGTCGGCCAGATGCCGGCTCTGCTCGGTCAGGGGCGCCAGCAGGACGACCACGTCGGCGCGGGGCAGCAGTTCGCCGAGCTCCTCCAGGCCGCGCACGCCGGCACGGGCCCGGCGGGCGAAGCCGATCACCTCGGCCTCCATGGCGGTCAGGCGCTGCTCGAGGGCGCGTCCGATCGCGCCGTGACCGACGATGAGCACGGTTGACCCTGCGACCTCACGCGGCGACCAGGGCTCCCACACGCCGTCGCGGCGCTGGTCGTCGGCCCGCACGAGGTCTTGGGCGTGGTGGAGCATCGCGGCCAGGACCCACTCGGCCACCGCCACGTCGCGCGACCCGCGCGCGTTGCACAGCGTCACGCCCTCGGGCACGAGCCCCTCGATCCAGTCCACCCCCGCCGACAGCACCTGGATCAGGCGCAGCCCGCCCATGCGAGGCAGCAGGTCGCCCAGCCGATCGGGGGCCGCGGCGGGCACGAGCACCTCGACGCGGTCCACGTCGGGCGCCTGGGCGGCATCGCGGGGGACCACCGCGAGCTCCATGCCCACCGGCGCGGGCTCAAGCGCCTCGCGCAGGCCCTCGCCCGAAACCCAGGCCAGCACGGCTAGGGCGTATCGCCGAAGTCGGTGAGCCAGAGCAGCACGGCTGCGAGGACGAGGCCGCCGCGCTTCCAAGGCACCCGACCAGCGGCGTCGGCCCGAGCCTGAGTCACGCGCAGCAGCTTGTCACACGTGCCATCGGTCGCGAAGCGGTGAGCCAGCGGTCGCGGGGTCGCGACCGACGCCGTCCGCGATCCTGCGGGTAACCTGATCCGCATCCAGGAGCTGCGCTGAGCCGTCCGGCGATCGCAGCCGTGACCTGTACAGACGGCACCGTGAAGAAGCCCGTGCACGACGTCGGTGGAGACCGCGAAGGCGGCGCCCGCCTGATAGATGGAGACACGATGAGCATGGTCATGCGGACAGACGCGCAGTCGCCTGCGCTGCACGTTGCCGACAGCCACGATTTGATCCGCGTGCACGGCGCGCGCGAGAACAACCTCAAGGACGTCAGCGTGGAGATCCCCAAGCGGCGGCTGACGGTGTTCACCGGCGTCTCCGGTTCGGGCAAGAGCTCGTTGGTGTTCGGCACGATTGCCGCGGAGTCCCAGCGGATGATCAACGAGACCTATAGCGCCTTCGTGCAGGGCTTCATGCCGACGCTGGCGCGGCCCGAGGTCGACGTACTCGAAGGGCTGACGACGGCCATCATCGTCGACCAGCAGCGGATGGGTGGCGACGCCCGCTCCACGGTCGGCACCGCCACCGACGCCAACGCGATGCTGCGCATCCTCTTCAGCCGACTCGGGCAGCCGCACATCGGCTCGCCCCAGGCGTTCTCCTTCAACGTCGCCTCCGTCAAGGCGAGCGGTGCGATCACGGTCGACCGCGGTGGCAAGACCAAGACCGAGAAGGCGACCTTCACCCGCACCGGCGGCATGTGCACACGCTGCGAGGGCCGGGGCTCGGTCACCGACATCGACCTGGCTGCGCTGTATGACGACAGCAAGTCGCTTAACGAGGGCGCGCTCACGATCCCCGGCTTCAGCATGGACGGTTGGTACGGCCGCATCCTCCGCGGCTCCGGGTTCTTCGACCCGGACAAGCCGATCCGCGAGTACACCAAGAAGGAGTTCCGCGTCCTGCTCCACAAGGAGCCGACAAAGATCAAGGTCGAGGGGATCAACCTGACCTACGCGGGGCTGATCCCGACGATCCAGAAGTCGTTCCTGTCCAAGGACGTCGACGCGCTGCAGCCGCACGTCCGCACCTTCGTGGAGCGGGCGGTGACGTTCACCACCTGTCCCGAGTGCGACGGCACCCGGCTCAGCGCGGCGGCTCGATCGTCGAGAATCGCCGGGATCAACATCGCCGACGCGTGCGCGATGCAGATCAGCGACCTGGGCAAATGGGTCCGCGGCCTCGACGAGCCGTCGGTGGCGCCGCTGCTGGCGGCGCTGCACCACACGCTCGACTCGTTCGCGCATATCGGGCTGGGCTACCTCTCGCTCGACCGCGCGTCGGGCACGCTGTCGGGCGGCGAGGCGCAGCGCACCAAGATGATCCGCCACCTCGGCTCCTCGCTCACCGACGTCACCTACGTCTTCGACGAGCCCACCACGGGCCTGCACCCCCATGACATCCAGCGAATGAACGACCTGCTGCTGCGGCTGCGCGACAAGGGCAACACGGTGCTCGTGGTCGAGCACGAGCCGGAGACGATCGCGATCGCCGACCACGTCGTCGACCTCGGCCCCGGCGCCGGTACGGCGGGCGGCACCGTCTGCTTCGAGGGGACCGTCGAGGGGCTGCGGGCCAGCAGCACCGTCACCGGCCGCCATCTCGACAACCGGGCCGCTCTCAGGGAGACGGTGCGCACCCCCACCGGCACGCTGGAGATTCGCGGCGCGACGGCGCACAACCTGCGCGACGTCGACGTCGACATCCCGCTCGGGGTACTTGTCGTCGTCACCGGCGTCGCTGGCTCCGGCAAGAGCTCGCTCGTGCACGGCTCGATCCCCGCCGGCGCGGGTGTGGTGTCGATCGACCAGGGCGTGATCCGCGGCTCGCGAAGGAGCAACCCGGCGACGTACACCGGACTGCTCGACCCGATCCGCAAGGCGTTTGCGAAGGCCAACGGCGTGAAGCCGGCGCTGTTCAGCGCCAACTCCGAGGGCGCCTGCCCCAACTGCAACGGCGCCGGCGTCATCTACACCGACCTGGCGATGATGGCCGGCGGCGCCACTACCTGCGAGCAGTGCGAGGGCAAGCGGTTCCAGGCATCGGTGCTGGACCACCACCTCGCCGGCCGTGACATCAGCGAGGTGCTCGCAATGTCGGTGACCGAGGCCGAGGAGTTC
>DASZCY010000279.1:0-9057 GCA_035942615.1 Solirubrobacteraceae bacterium
CACCGTGCTCACCGCGGGCTGCGTGCTCATCATGTGGCTGGGGGAGCTGATCACCCAGCGGGGCATCGGCAACGGCATCTCGCTGATGATCTTCGCCTCGATCGTCTCCGGGCTGCCTCAGGGCATCCAGGGCTGGTGGACGAGCCCCGATCAGGTCTTCGTGCTGATGATGCCCTTCCTGGCCCTGGGCGCGATCGCCGCGATCGTCTTCGTCCAGGAGGGCCAGCGGCGCATCCCCGTGCAGTACGCCAAGCGGGTGATCGGGCGGCGCATGACCCAGGGCGGGCAGACCTACCTGCCACTGCGGGTGAACATGGCCGGCGTCATCCCGGTCATCTTCGCCGCCTCGATCATGGCCTTCCCCCCCACCGTCGGGCAGCTGGTCGGCGGGGAGGCCGGGACCGGGATCGCCAACACCTTCGCGCCCGACGGGTGGGCCTACCTTGTGGGCCAGAGCGTGTTCATCATCCTCTTCACCTACTTCTACACCGCGGTGACCTTCAATCCCGTCGACCAGGCCGACAACCTCAAGAAGTACGGCGGCTTCGTGCCCGGCGTGCGCCCGGGCCGGCCCACCGCCGAGTTCCTGGACCGCATCCTGGCCCGCCTGACCTTCCCCGGCGCGCTCTACCTGGCCGTGGTGGCGGCCTTCCCGACCATCCTCATCGCCCAGACGGGCGCGAACTTCTACTTCGGCGGCACGTCGCTGCTCATCGTGATCGGCGTGGCGCTGGACACGGTCAAGCAACTCGAGGCCCAGCTCATGATGCGCAACTACGAAGGCTTCCTGAAGTAGTGTCCGCCACTGCGCGCGGGGCCACCGCGGAGAAGACCGTGTCGGAGCTGAACCTCATCCTGCTGGGTCCCCCGGGGGCGGGTAAGGGGACGCAGGCCGAGCGCCTGCAGGAGGACTTCCACCTGCCCTACATCGCAACGGGGGACATCCTGCGCTCGGCCGTGCGCGAAGGCACGGTCCTGGGCAGGCAGGCCAAGGACTACATGGACAAGGGCGAGCTGGTGCCCGACGAGGTCATCATCGGCGTGGTGCTCGAACGCATCGCCTCCGACGAGGCGCGCGACGGCTTCCTGCTCGACGGCTTCCCGCGCACCGCCGAGCAGGGACGCGCCCTGGACGGCGCGGTCGCCGACGTCGGACGGCGCCTGACCGCCGCATTGCTCATCGACGTGCCCGATGACGAGGTGGTGCGCCGCCTGAGCGGCCGGCGGGTGTCGGTCAAGACCGGGCGTGTCTACCACGTCGAGTTCGATCCCCCCAAGCGTGAGGGGCGCTGCGACGTGGACGGCTCGCGGCTGGTGCAACGCGACGACGACAAGCCCGAGACGGTGCGCCACCGCCTCGAGGTCTATCACCGCATGACCGAGCCGCTGATCAAGCACTACGAGGACAAGGGGATCCTGCGGCGCTTCGACGGCGCCCGCTCGGCCACCGAGGTGCACGATCACATCCGTGCGACGATCGCCACGATCCGCCTCGAAGACGAGCTGTAGGCCGCGATGGCCATCATCCGCAAGTCGCCCCGGGAGCTCGACAAGATGGCGGCCGCGGGTGCCATCCTCGTGGAGGTCCACGACCTCGTGGCGTCCATGATCCGCCCGGGCGTGACCACGGCCGAGCTGGACGGCGCCGCGGAGGAGCTCATCCGCTCCCGGCGCGCCAAGCCGACGTTCAAGGGCTACCGCGGCTTTCCGGCCAGCCTGTGCACCTCGCCCAACGCGATGGTGGTGCATGGCATCCCGGGCCCCTACACCCTCCAGGAGGGCGACGTGCTCTCCGTCGACTGCGGCGTGACCAAGGACGGCTGGGTGGCCGACGCCGCGCGCACCCACACCGTCGGGGAGGCGGGGTCGGGGGCCGACAAGCTGCTGGAGGTCACCCGGCAGGCGCTGTTGGATGCCACCGAGCAGTGCCGGCCGGGCAACCACCTGGGTGACGTGTCCCATGCCGTGCAGCGCCGCGTGGAGGGTGAGGGCCTGTCGGTGGTGCGCTCGCTGGTGGGCCACGGCATCGGACGCGACATGCACGAGGACCCCCAGGTCCCCAACCACGGCCCTGCGGGCAGTGGCCCTCGCCTGGAGGAGGGCATGGTGCTGGCGGTCGAGCCGATGGTCACCGCCGGCCGCCCGGCCGTGCGCATGGGCCGCGACGGGTGGTCGATCTACTCCCAGGACGACTCGCTGGCCGCCCACTTCGAGTTCACCGTGGCCATCACCACGCATGGCCCCTGGGTGCTCACGCCCTGGCACGAGCACGTCCGCCAGGCCGCCTGAAGGCTACCGGGGCAGGGTCGCCCACCGCGACGCCCGTCCCAAGGCGCTCGCCAGCCTGACCTAAGCTCCTTCCGACCGCCCTGCTAGGCTGCTTTGTTGCGCCCGCAGCGGGCCTGAGCGCCTGCGCGACCCCCGCCTCCCTCGCTCCGAAAGGACCCATGAAGGTACGACCGTCGGTCAAGCCGATGTGTGAGAAGTGCAAGATCGTCCGCCGCCACCGGGCGGTGCTGGTGATCTGCTCCAACCCCCGGCACAAGCAGCGGCAGGGGTGATCCCATGGCACGCATCGCGGGCATCAACATCCCCCTGAACAAGCGCGCCGAGGTCGGTCTGACATACGTCTATGGCATCGGGCGGTCTACCTCCAACGAGCTGCTGGCCCGGGTCGGCGTCTCCCCCGACACCTACGTGCGCGACCTCACCGAGGACGAGGTCGCGCGCCTGCGCCAGGTCGTGGACGACATGGCCGTGGAGGGCGACCTGCGCCGCGAGCGCTCCCAGAACGTCAAGCGGCTCATGGAGAACGGCTCCTACCGCGGGCTGCGCCACCGCCGCGGCTTGCCGGTGCGCGGCCAGAACACCAAGACCAACGCCCGGGGGCGCAAGGGTCCCAAGCGCATGCAGGTCGCGGGCAAGAAGAAGGCAACCAAGAAGTAGATGCCGGCTCCCCGCAGACCCCAGCGTGGTCGCCGCAAGCCACGCAAGAACATCCCCGTCGGGCAGGCCCACATCAAGACCTCGTTCAACAACACGATCGTGTCGCTCACCGATCCCACCGGCAACGTGATCGCCTGGGAGTCGGCCGGGGGCGCAGGCTTCAAGGGCTCGCGCAAGTCCACCCCCTTCGCCGCGCAGGTCACCGCGGACGCCGCGGCGCGCAAGGGCATCGAGCAGGGCCTGCAGCGCGTCGACGTCTTCGTCAAGGGGCCCGGCTCGGGTCGCGAGACCGCCATCCGCTCCCTGCAGGCCGCCGGGCTGGAGGTCTCGACGGTGCGCGACGTGACCCCCCAGGCTCACAACGGGTGCCGTCCCCGCAAGCGGCGGAGGGTCTGAGCGATGGCCAGGGACACCGGAGCGCAGTGCAAGCAGTGCCGCCGCGAGGGTCAGAAGCTGTTCCTCAAGGGTGAACGCTGCCTGACCGACAAGTGCGGGGTCGAGCGCCGGGCCTACCCGCCGGGCGACCATGGCCGCGGGCGCCAGAAGCAGAGCGAGTACCGCGTGCAGCTGCGTGAGAAGCAGAAGGCGCGTCGCTACTACGGGGTGCTCGAGGGGCAGTTCCGCCACCTCTACGAGAAGGCCTCGCGCCAGCCCGGAATCACGGGCGAGAACCTGCTGGTCATGCTCGAGTGCCGCCTGGACAACGTGCTGGTGCGCCTGGGCTTCGCCGCCTCCCGCCGCCAGGCGCGCCAGATGATCCGCCACGGCCACTGGACGGTCAACGGGCGCCGGGTGGACATCCCCAGCTACGGTCTGCGCGAGGGCGAGATCATCGCCGTGAAGGCGGGCACCCCCATCGAGGCGACGATCCGCGACGCCACCGAGCTCACCGCCCAGGTTCCCGCCTGGCTGCAGGCCGACCACGATGCGCTGACCGCCAAGGTCCTGCGCAAGCCGGAGCGCCGCGAGGTCACCGCTCCGGTGCAGGAGCAGCTCATCGTCGAGCTGTACTCGAAGTAATCCGCGAGACGTGATGCCGGCGACCCTCCGTCCGCTGTACCGGCCGGGCGGGTCGCCAACCAGAGACGACCACACTGAGGACCCTGATGCTCGACTTCCAGATCCCCCGCATCACCAGCGACAGCGCGGAAGCCAACCGCGGCTCGTTCAGCATCGAGCCCTTGGACCCCGGGTTCGGCTATACGTTTGGCAACTCCCTGCGCCGCGTGCTGCTGTCCTCGCTGGAGGGTGCCGCCGTCACCAGCGTGCGCATCGAGGGCGTGGCGCACGAGTTCTCCACCATCGACGGTGTCAAGGAGGACGTCACCGACATCGTCCTCAACCTCAAGGGCATCGTCTGTCGCATGCACTCCGACGCGACCGAGGTCGAAGCGCCGCTGGTGGTGTCGGGGCCCGGCGAGATCACCGCCGACGACATCGATCTGCCGGCCGGCGTGGAGATCCTCGATCCCTCCTCGGTGCACATCGCCACCCTGGAGAGGGAGACCAAGCTCGAGCTGTACCTGACGATCGGGCGCGGGCGAGGCTACCGCCCGGCCGAGGAGAACAAGTCGCCCGACCAGCCGATCGGCGTCATCCCCATCGACTCGATCTTCTCGCCGGTACGCCGCGTGGCCTATGCCGTCGAGCCCGCGCGCGTCGGCCAGCGCACCGACTTCGACAAGCTGGTGCTGGACATCGAGACCGACGGCTCCAAGGAGCCCGGCGAGGTGCTGCGCGAGGCCTCCGAGCGCCTGATCGCCCTGCTGGGGATCTTCACCGACGCTGAGCGCATCGAGGAGCTGCGCGCCGGGACCGGCGGCGCCCTGGAGGGGGCCAACGGTGCCAGCGCGACGGTCCCCGGGGGGCCCGGCGGTGGCGCCGGGGGCCCGATGGACGACATCCTGATCGAGGAGCTCGAGCTGGGCGTGCGTTCCTACAACTGCCTCAAGCGCGCAGGCATCCAGACGGTGGGCGACCTGGTCTCCAAGTCGGAGGGCGAGCTCAACGCGATCCCCAACTTCGGCAAGAAGTCCATCGACGAGGTCATCGAGACGCTGCATACGCGCGGGCTGGACCTGCGCGAGGAGTAGGCGGCCGGCCATGCGACACCGCAAGCAGCGCGGCAAGCTCAGCCGCAGCCCTTCGCACCGCAAGGCGCTCCTGCGCAACCTGTGCAAGGCGGTCATCGAGCACGAGCGCATCAAGACCACGGAGGCCAAGGCCAAGGCGCTGCGCCCCGAGATCGAGCAGCTCATCACGCTGGCCAAGCGCGGCGACCTGCACGCCCGCCGCCAGGCGCTGGGTGCGCTGGGCCAGGACAAGTTCGCCGTGCACAAGCTGTTCGAGGACGTGGCGCCCCGCTACGCCGAGCGCCCCGGCGGCTACACCCGCATCCTCAAGCTCGGCCCGCGTCCCTCCGACGCCACCGAGATGGTCTTCATCGAGCTGGTCTGACCAGGGGCCGCGCGCCGGGCGCCGCGGTCTTAGGTCGTGAAGACGCGCCTCGTCCTCGAATACGACGGGACCGCCTTCGCCGGCTGGGCGCGTCAGCCCGCGCAGCGCACCGTGCAGGGCGAGGTGGAGCGGGCCATCGCCACGCTGGCGGGCGAGCAGGTCCCCGTCACGGTGGCCGGGCGCACCGACCGCGGCGTTCACGCGTGGGGACAGGTCTGCTCCTACCCGGCCGAGGCGCTGGACCCCCTGCGCCTCAACGCGCTGCTGCCCGACGACGTGGCCGCACTCGCGTCGGTGCCGGCCGACCCGGACTTCGACGCCCGCCGCGACGCCCGCTCGCGCACCTACTGCTACCGGATCCTGCGCCGCCGGGCCCGCTCGGTCTGGGAGCGAGGGCGTGCGTTGCACGTCGCCGGAGCACTTGACGGCGACGCCCTCGCGGCCTGCGCCGCCGCCCTGGCGGGCCCCCGCGACTTCACCGCCTTCACCCCGACCGACACCCAGCACGTGCGCTTTGAGCGCGAGGTGCTCGACGCCCGCTGGGAGCAGGACCGCGATCTCCTCGCGTTCTGGATCGAGGCCGACACCTTCATGCGCCACATGAACCGAGTGCTGGTGGGCACCATGCTCGAGGTGGGCCGGGGGCTGCGCACCGTCGAGAGCTTCGCCGCGCTGCTGGAGGGCGCTCCGCGCGCCGCGGCCGGCGCCACGGCGCCCCCCCACGGGCTTGCGCTGGCCTCGGTGCGCTACGCCTGAAGGCCGAGCGCCCGCCGGGAGGCGGGCGCTCGAGGCAGAGTAACGTGGCCGAGCCCTGGTGCTACTACGGTCTGGTGTAGGTCAACGGTCCCGTGGCGATGAGCCGGCACGGGTTCGGCTGGCCGTCGGAGCTGCACCCGCCGCTGTCGGGCCGGCCGATCGGGTTGGTGGTGACCAGCAGGCCCTCGTGGCCGCCGATGAAGGCGGTGGAGATGGCGTGCCTGGTCCCCCGCGCCTGGGTGAGCTGGCCGGTCGCCGGGCTGTAGCGGTGGTACCGGTTGCCCGTACCCAAGGCGCTGTTGGTGCGTGCGAAGTACAGCGCCCTGCCGGAGTCGCTCCACGACGGGCCCGTCACGCGCGCCGCGTTGCGTCTGCTCGAGCGAGCGACGTGGATGGTGCGATCCTTGCCCGTGCGCAGGGTTCGGGTATGCACAGCCTGAAAGCCGACGCCCTCCTGGGTGAGGCTGGCCGTCAGGTAGGCGACCCCCGTCGAGGACAGCGCCGGGTTGACCATGCCCTGAGGGGACCGGCGCGTGACCAGCGTGCGCGGCGCGCCGCCGCTCGTGGTGCTGCCGATCATCAGGCGCCGCCTGCCATCGCCCGTGGAGCGCAGGAAGGCGATCTCGCCCCGCCACACCGAGGGGTCGTGCTCGCTGGCGTAGGCGCTGCTCAGGCCGGCCAGCCGGGTCTCGGAGCCCGAGGCGAAGCTGTAGCGAAACAGGTCGGTGTTCTCGTCGTCGATGCTGCGCGAGTAGACCGCGACCAGCGCGCCGGTGCGACTTGTGCCGATGTCCACGTCGAAGGGCACCGGCAGCGGCTCGACGTCGAGCACCTCCGCCCGGCCGCCCCGACGCGCCACGAGGCGGTAGGCGCCGATCGACCCGTCGTACTGGCTGTAGACCGATACGCCCTGCGCGGCATCGACGCTGAACGGCCGCGGCTGCTCGACGAGGACGGTCTCGGCCAAGGCGGTCCCTCCCGCCCCCGTCACGGCCAGCGAGACGGCGGTGGCGGCCAGGGTGGTGAGGATGGTCTTGGTTTGCATGGGGACGCTCCTTGTCCGGTGATGAGGGCCGGCTGCGGCCCATTGCTCCCCCAACCATCCTCGGTCGAGAAGGTTGCGCGGACGCACCTGGGTCGGGGCCACACACCTCGCAGCCACGCCACAGGTCCGTGTAGGCGCGCCGCTAGCGCCGGCGCGGTGGCAGGTCGGTGACCGTGCCCTCGGCCACCTCGGCGGCGAAGGCGACGGTCTCTGACAGCGTCGGATGGGCGTGGACGGTGAGGCCCACGTCCTGGGCGTCGGCGCCCATCTCCAGCGCCAAGGTGGTCTCGGAGATCAGCTCGCCGGCGTTGGCGCCGACGATGCCCGCGCCGATGACCCGCCGCGTCTGGGGGTCGACCAGCAGCTTGGTCAGGCCGCCGGGGGCCTGCATGGACAGCGCGCGACCCGAGGCCTGCCAGGGGAAGCTCGCCGTCTCGTAGGGCGTGCCCCGCTTCTCGGCCTCGACCTCGCTGAGGCCGACCCACGCCACCTCGGGGTCGGTGTAGGCCACCGCGGGGATGCCGCGCGCGTCGGCGATCACGTCATGGCCCGCGATGACCTCGGCGGCGACCTTGCCCTCGTGCGTGGCCTTGTGGGCGAGCATGGGTCCCCCAACGACATCGCCGATGGCGAAGATGTGCTCGACGTTGGTGCGCTGATGCTGGTCGACGGGCACGAAGCCGCGCGCGTCGACATGCACGCCGGCGGCGTCGAGGGCGAAGTCCGCCCCGTTGGGCTCGCGGCCCACGGCGACGAGGATCCGGTCGAAGACGGCGTCCTCGACATCGCCGGTGAAGATGGCATGCAGGCCGTCGTCGCGCGCCTCGACGGCCTCGACGCGCGTCGAGAGGTGGATGGCCGCATAGCGCCCGGCGATGCGCTCGCGCAGCGGCTCGATCAGGTCGGGGTCACAGCCGGGGATGAGCTGGTCGGCCAGCTCGACCACGGTCACCTGCGAGCCCAGCGCGTCGTAGACGCAGGCCAGCTCCAGGCCGATGATCCCCCCGCCGATCACCAGCAGCCGCTCGGGGATCTCGGCCAGCTCCAACGCATCGGTGGAGTCCATGACACGCGCGTCCTCGTAGGGGATGCCGGCCAGCGCAATGGCGCGCGAGCCGGCGGCGACGATCGCGTGGTCGAAGGTGACGGTGGTCTGGTCCACCTCGAGAGCGTGCGGCCCGGTGAAGCGCCCGGTGCCCTCGAGGACGCGCACCCGGCGCTGCTTGGCCATGCCGCCCACCCCGCCGGTGAGGCGCTGCACCACGCCGTCCTTCCAGGTGCGCAGCGCGTCGAGATCGATCTGGGGCGCGCCGAAGGAGACGCCGTGCTCAGACGTGGCCTCCGCCTCGGCGATGACCTTGGCCACGTGCAACAGCGCCTTGGAGGGGATGCAGCCGACGTTGAGGCACACGCCGCCCAGCGAGGGATAACGCTCGACGAGGACCACGTCGAGGCCCAGGTCGGCCGCGCGGAAGGCGGCGGTGTAGCCACCGGGCCCCGAGCCGAGCACCAGGACCTGGGCGTGCACGCCGCCGCCCTCGCCCTCTTCCCCGCCGGCCTGCAGCGTGGCGATCACCGTCCCCTGGGAGACCGTGTCGCCGACCGACACCCGGACCTCTCCGATGGTGCCCGCCTGGGGGGAGGGCACCTCCATCGAGGCCTTGTCGGACTCGAGCACGATCAGCGGCGCCTCGGCCTCGACCTCGTCGCCGGCGCTGACCAGGACCTCGACCACCGGCACGTCGGTGAAGTCCCCGATGTCGGGGACGGGGATCTCGAGGCTCACAGCAGGACCCTGCGCATGTCGCCCAGGACCCCGGCGAGGTGCACGCAGAAGCGCGCGGCGGCGGCAC
>DASZCY010000280.1:0-4189 GCA_035942615.1 Solirubrobacteraceae bacterium
TGGCAACGGCGGAGGCCGCGGCGGGCGCGACGGCGGCGGGCGCGAGCGCGGCGCCCGGCGGCGCAGCGGCGACCCTGACCGCGGCTGAACCCTGCCCGCCCACCGCATAGAGACCCTCGATTCGGGCACCCGGGTCGTCACCGAGGCCATGCCCTCCGTGCGATCCGCGGCGCTCGGATTCTGGGTGGCCACGGGGTCGGCGCTCGAGGACGACGCTCAGGCGGGCCTCTCGCACCTGGTCGAGCACATGCTCTTTCGCGGCAGCGACCGCTACGGCTCCCTGGAGCTCGACCAGCTGTTCGACGCGCTGGGCGGCGACCTCAACGCCGGCACCGGCAAGGACAGCACCTCCGTGCACGCCCGTGTGCTCGATGAGCGCCTGCCCGAGGCCTTCGACGCGATGGCCGACATGGTGTGGCGCCCCCGGATGGACGGCGAGGACCTCGAGGCCGAGCGACGCATCGTGCTGGAGGAGATCGCCATGTACGAGGACGACCCCCAGGACAAGGTCTTCGACGTGCTGGGCGAGGCGGTGTTCGGCGGTCACCCGCTGGGCCGGGCGATCATCGGCACGCCGGAGGTCATCGAGGGTGTGCAGCCCCGCGATCTGGCCACCTTCCACGCCGCGCGCTACCGTCCCGAGCAGGTGGTGATCGCCGCCGCCGGCTCGGTCGATCACGACGCCCTGGTCGGGCTCGCCCAGGCGGCCGACCCCGGCTCCGCCTCGGGCGCCGTCCCGCCGCTGGCCGGCCAGGAGCCGCCACCGGAGCAGGCCGGGTCCCTGCGCTTCGTGGCCAAGCCCACCGAGCAGGTGCACGTGTGCCTGGGAGCGCCCGGCATCAACCGCCACGACGATCGGCGCTTCGCGCTGCGGGTGCTGGACACGATTCTGGGTGGCACCTCCAGCTCGCGGCTGTTCCAGGAGGTCCGCGAGGAGCGCGGCCTGGCCTACGCCGTGTACTCCTTCCAGGCCACCTTCCACCACTCCGGCCAGTTCGGCATTTACCTGGGCACCCGACCTGACAACCTGGCCGAGTCGCTGCGGGTGGTCGCCGGCGAGCTCGAGCGTTTCTGCGCCGTGCCGTTGCCCGACGACGAGCTGCACCGAGCCAAGGAGCACGTCAAGGGCCGCCTGGTCCTCTCGCTGGAGTCGACCATGGCGCGTATGAGCCGCCTGGGGACCGCGCTGCTGGGCGAAGTCCCGCTCCTGTCGGTCGACGAGCTACTGGAGCGCATCGACGCAGTGAGCGCCGAGGATGTCTCCGCCCTGGCCGTCGAGCTGCTCGCACCCCATCGCCTGAGCGCCGTGGGCATCGGCGCCGACGAGGACGCATTCCGCTCGGCGGTGGCGCTCCTGTCGCCCGCGTTGGCGGGACCCGCCTAGTGCTGCGTGTCGCGGTGGCCGGCGCCGCTGGACGGATGGGTGAGGCGGTGTGCGCCGCGGTGGCGGGCGCCGACGACCTCGAGCTGGCCGGCCGCGCCGACCCCGCGCTGGACGTGGCGCTCGAGGACGTGCTGGCCGACGCCGACGTGGTGGTCGACTTCACCCGCCCCGACGCGGTTCTGGCCAACGTCCGCGCCTGCCTGCGCGCCGGGGTGCACGCTGTGGTGGGCACGAGCGGCTGGGACGTCGAGGCCATCCGCGGGGAGACCGGCCCACCCGCCCCCAACGTGCTCTTCGCGCCCAATTTCGCCATCGGCGCGGTGCTCATGATGCGCTTCGCCGCCGAGGCCTCGCGCCACATGGCCCGCGCGGAGATCATCGAGCTCCACCACGACGGCAAGCTCGACAAGCCGTCGGGCACCGCGGCGCGCACCACGGAGGTCATGGAGGGCGAGGTGCCGGTCCACTCCGTGCGCCTGCCCGGCCTGGTCGCCCACCAGGAGGTCATCCTGGGCGACCTGGGCCAGACGCTGACCATCCGCCACGACTCGCTTGACCGCTCGTCGTTCATGCCCGGCGTCCTGCTGGCGGTGCGCCGCGTGAGCTCGCTGCCCGAGTCCCCCGTGGTGGGGCTCGAGCATGTGCTGTTCGAGTAGCGGGCTTCCCGGTTGCATGTGGAAGGGGAAGTCTCACCCGGCTGCTCAAACGCGTGGATAAGCGGGCTACCCTGGCGGCCCATGGAAGTCCGCGTTGGTGATCTCCTCCTTCGCCCTCCACGACCGGCAGATCTCGCTGCGGTGGTCGCCGCCTGCCGCGATCTCGAGATCCCGCGCTTCATTCCGTTCATTCCCGTGCCTTACACCCAGCAAGCCGGTCGGACGTGGCTTGCGGGCGTCGAGCAGAAGTGGAGGGACTCCGACGAGTGCACCTTCGCCATCCTCGACGCGACCGATCGGTTCCTTGGTGTCGTCACGATTCAGCCTTCGTGAGGGCGCCCCAGTCGGCTTCTGGCTCCGAAGGGAAGCGCGCGGTAAGGGGGTCATGACCGAGGCAGTCAAGGGCGTCGTTGAGTGGGCGCGCAGCGAGCACGGAATCGAACGGCTCTACATCACTGCCCACCCAGACAACGTCGCATCACAGCGGGTCGCAGAGAAGGCCGGCTTCGTCCGAGTCGGGATCACCCCCCACGAGCCGCCGTTCCGTGACGGCTCGAGCAAAGCAATTCGCTTCGACCTCGCATAATCGGAGCGGGTCGAGGCGCCACCGTTTGACTGGCCAGGGAAGCAGTCGCTCGCTCCTGCTCTTCGGCGATTCCGGCGCTCTCGCTGAGACTGCTGCTATGGACCAGGACGAAGGCGGTGACAGCAGCGCTTTGGAGCCGGCAATACCCAATGCGAGTTCCTCTCCGACATCGACGGTGACGCCGCACAGGGCCGTCCGAGCGGGCCGAAACACTGGGGTAGTGCCATGCGATGCCCTCGAGCAGGTGCTGGGTCGCTTGCCGCAGCACCGCTTCGTCGATCAGGTCCCGGCAGCGCTGCGGCCCTGGCTGCTGCCAATCGATTGGGACCGCGACCGGCTCTGGGGGCTCGACCTACCTCGCCAGGGGATTCGGCTTGAGCTGCTTCGCTGGCACTTGGCGCTTCCGTGGTGGAGGCACGACGGTGCCTGGTTTCGGGTCGCTGCGCACGAGGTACTGGCGCGGCCCGTCTGCCTACCCCGAGCACGCCGAGCGGATCGCCAGCGCCGACCTGAGCTACCCGCTCCACGTCATGCGCCGACGCCACCGCTGGCTGATCCTGGATGGCACTCATCGCCTTGCCAAGGCAGACCTGCTCGGCTACGCGGATGTTCAAGCGTTTACGCTGGCCACGGAGGACCTCGCCGCGATCGCCCAGACACCGCATAGGGCACAGCGTGCCCGACGAATCCTGCAATGGACGACGAGGGGCAGCGGCGGGCGCCGGCGGCCAGGCGCCTGCAGAGCATGGGAAGCAGGAGAGGTTGGCGCTTGCGCTGCGGGCGCGGCGTCCGCCAATGTCGCTCGAATGCCCTGGAGACACAGTGAGCAGCGGACGTCCGAGGCGCGGTCCCGTCCGGCGCGGTGATACTTTGTGCGGACAGGCGCCGCCACGCGCGGCATGGATGAGTTCACATACCAGCGTCGAGGTCTTCCTCGGCAACCCCATCGATATCCCGAGCGAGAAGCAGTTCCTCGCTCGCGTGCGGCGTGACCTGCTGGAGCGGGGCGTGTCTGGCCGCATTCTTGGCAATCTCCAGCTCGGCCAGGCTGGCCGCCAGGTCGACTTTGTGATCGTCACCGAGCACCGCACGGTGCTGGTGGAGCTCAAGACGTTCCCCGGGCCGATTGTCGCGGCGCCCAAGCACGGCGATTGGCAGGTCCGCGTCGGCGCGGCGGACGTCCGCGAGTTCGGTAACCCGGCATGGCAGGCGCGGCAGGCCACCTTCGCCCTCAGCGACGAGCAGCGCGCTTTCGCCAATGACGAAGCGGCGCCCGGGCCGACCCGCGACAAGTTTTTCCGCGACATCGACACGATTGTGTGCGCCTTCCCCGCCCTGCCGGAGGGCTCATGCGTCGACGAGCTGCCGTTCGTGACCGTGCTCGGCTACGCGTACCTGCTGGCGCGCTTGGAGCGGCCGGGGCGACGGGTCGCCTGGTCGGACTCCGACTGGGACGCGTTCGGGCGCCGTCTGAACCTCTACCGGGCCGACGACGACTCGCCGGAGGGCCTGGTGCGCCGGGGGGGCGCCGCCGCCGTCGACGCGTACCGCGGCCTGTACCTG
>DASZCY010000281.1:0-7892 GCA_035942615.1 Solirubrobacteraceae bacterium
CGTAGTCGTGGTTGCCCGGGACGATGACCACCTCGGCTTCGGCGGGAAGAGCCTTGCCGAGCTCGGCGAAGAGCGGACGCGCGAGCGCCACCGCACGGCTAGTCCGACGCTCGCGCAGCTCGAGCACATCGCCGAGGATCACCAGGCGGTCGATATCGCCCAGCACCTGGAGGAGCCGGGTGCGGGGCGCGGGCTTGAGGAGGAGGTCGGCACCCTTCAGTCGGGCGAGGTGAGAGTCCGAGAGCACCGCGCTACGCATGGGTGCACTCCGCCGGTCGACGTCCCAGGTGGAGGCTCTTGATCAATCTCGCTGCGAACCTCGCGGACCTTTCCGTCTCCGACAAGGCGGCGGTGGCAACCTCTGGCCGGCTCGCGCGCGGCACCAGGGCGAGGGCGACCGGTCCGACACAAGAAGGGATGAGAGCCACGGCCGTGAGCGCCGCACCGGCACCCTCGATCAGCCGGACGAGCTGATCGGTCCGAGACCGAGACCTGTTGTCGCCGCGCTCAGGAGGGGCCATGGACATCTACCGCGTCGCAGTGCGGGCGCCAAGCTAGCGCAGGCGCGCACAAGCTGCTGTTCCCAAGTCAACTCCTGGAGGGACGGACGCTGACGCTGTGGGTCTTCGCCCGTGCAAAACCCCGCTCGGTGCTTGGCAGGGCGAGCACTCCGAGCAGCAAGTGCTCGGAGTCTGCTGTGCGCCGCCCGAAGTGCGCTATCTCGGTAGCCAGGGCTCAGGCCAGCGCGACCTCGTCGGCGGCCAGCTCGTACTCGTCCACGCAGGCCAGCGTCCCCAGCGGCCCGGGCTCGCCGGCGACCCGCTCGCGCATGATGGCCGCCACCAGCCGGCTGGAAGCGATGCCCATGCCTGACAGCCCGGTGGCGTAGTGCAAGCGCTCCTGCAGCGAGCCGGCCACCGGCAGCAGGTGCTCGCTGACCTCGATCAGCCCGCCGTACAGCGAACGGGGCGGGCGCTCGGCCAGCTCCGGGTACAGGCGGCCCACGCCCTCGCACACGTCACGCGAAGGCCGCTCCGGGCGCCCGGCAGGTCCGCTGCCGCCCACCAGCAGGCGGCCGTCGTCCAAGCGGCGCAGGTAGTGCATCGCCTCGTCCAGGGTGCTCACGCAGGCCGGGTCGTCCAGCCCGGGGCCGGCTTCCTCACCGCCGGCCTCCCAAGTGCCAACCCAGGTGAGCTCGCCCGTCAGCACGGGGGCGAGCACGTCGGCGCCCGCGGCGCGCCCGCCGAGGGCCAGCACCGCCTGCCCGGCCGACAGGCGCCCCTGCTCCCACCCGACCTCGACGCCGTCGTCGCTGGCCCGGATGCGGCGGGCGTGGGCGTGCACCATCTGCACCCCCGCCTCCACGCAAGCGGCGCGCAGGCCCTCCAGCAGCCCAGCGGGATCCACCGTCGCGCAGTTGCCGAAGGCCAGGCCCGCACCGAACGTCGGACCAACGCGCTCGGTGCTCTCGTCGGCGAGCACGCGGCGGAAGACGGCGCCGTCGCCGCCCCAGGCAAGGCTGTCCAGCAGCACCTGCCAGGTCGCGAACTGGCGCGGGTGGGTGGCCAGCAGCAGGTGCTCGACCTCCCGCCACGCCCAGCCGTGCCCGGTGGCGAAGGCGCGCACCGCATCGACCGCGTCGTCCGAGGCCCGGCAGAGGGCGATCGCCTCCGCCTGGCCGTAGCGTTCCCACACGTTGTCGAAGTCCAGCCACAGGGGGAACACCATGCCCGCGTTGGCCGCGCTGGGCAGTACGTCCGAGCCGCGGCAGCGGTCGCGGTCGCGCAGCGGCCAGGGACGGTCGCTGAGCACGGTCACCGCCAGACCGTCCCCGGCGCACAGCAGCGCGGTCCACAGCCCGACGTAGCCTCCGCCGACCACGGCCACGTCGCACTCCCGGCCCATCGGGGCGCGCTAGGCGACGGTGCTGGCGCTGCCGCGCACGGAGGTGCCCTTGAAGGCCCGCTGCGCAGCGCGGTTGGCGCCGACGTCGGCGGCGTTGATCGGCCGCCCGCCGGCCACCCGGCTTCCCACGACGCGACCTCCGTAGTACCAGAAGAAGACGCCGCCGAACCCGTCGCGATCGTCGGCGTAGTCCTCGCACTCGTCGTCCTCGACCAAGCGCTGCTGCTCGGTGACGCACACGCGTTCCTCGTCGCCGCCGCACCCGACGAAGAAGGCCGCGGCGGCGCCAGCCAGGCCGATGGCGGCCATGCGGCTCACGCGCCGTGAGAGGATGCGGCTCATGAGGGCTTCGGGTACCGGCTGGGCGGCCAGGCCCTTGACCAACTGGCGGCCGAGGTAGCCGCCCTCCACCCCGCCGGGCCAGTCGTAGGTCCACAGCGCCGAGAGGCGCCCCTTGGCCCAGTGGGCCACCGCGATGGCGACGATCTCGTCGCCGACCGCCTCGCCCTCGCCCTCGTTGAGGCGCTGGGCCAGGTCGACCTCCGTGGCGTCCACGCTCAGGGTGGCGCCGTGGTCCTCGGCGGTCATGGCCAGGCACCAGAACGTCTGGTCGGCGGCGCCGACCACGTCCACGTCGACGCTCAGCCGCCGGGAGCCGGGCGCGTCCTCCTCGACCACCTCGGCGCCGGCCAGCTCGACGCGCAGAACGCCCGCGCGCAGGTCGCCGTCGAGGGCCAGCACGGCGTCGCGGGCAGGAGGCAAGGACGCCTCGGGGGCGCGCAGGCGCCCCTCGCCGACCTGCACGTGGACCGGCGGGATCTCCTCCGGCTCGGGCTCGGGGTGCAGCAGGCGCAGCACGAGGCCAGCGTACCGATCTGCGCGCCGCTCAGTGCGCGACCAGGTGGGGCACGAAGCGCGGCTCGGTCGAGATGACCAGGTCGTCGTCCTCGCGGATGCCCAGGCCCACCGGCCTGCCATCGACCAGCCACACCGAGACGGTCCGCGCGACGCCGTCCTCGTCGCGGGTATCCACCAGCCGCTGCCACATCCACCCGGTCTCCTGCGCCAGCCGGGCGTCGCCGCGATGCACCGCGCCGTCGGCGGTGACGGCGCGCACCCCGGCGCTCTGGTAGCCAAAGAGGGGCTTGCGCACCCAGCCGCGCGGGTCGTTGGGCTCGGTCAGCGTGGCGGCCGGGAGGTTGGGGTGGGAGGGATGGCGTCGGGCCAGGTGGACCAGCAGCGCCTTGCTCTCCAGGGCCAGGCGCCACAGCGGCTCGAAGACCACCAGAGGCTCGGCGGACCCGAGGGCCCGCAGCGCGTATCCACTCTGGCGCTGGTCGGCGAGCAGCCAGTACCAGCCGTACAGCTTGGCCCAGTGGCGCAGCGGTCGCCCGTCGGGAGCGCGCAGCGCCGCGCCGTCCCAGCGCACGGCGTCGAACTCGAGGATCTCGGTGCTCCAGCCGGCGCGGCGCGCCAGCGAGGCCATGATCTCGGCGTGCGCGCGTTCCTCGTCGTCGGGGTCGGGCAGGTAGGTGAGGTGCAGCAGGGCTCCATGCCCGGGCAGCAGCTGGCCCCAGCGGCGCGCGAGCGCGTCCTCCAGCCCTTCGACCTGGGTCGTGCGTTGGCGCAGGCCGTCCGGGAGGGTCGCGTGCCAGTCGCGCTGGGCGGGTCCGCACTCGGCCAGCAGCACCGGCACGTCGGGGTTGAGCTCGAACAGCTGGGGCGCGCCGCCGGGCCGGACCCCGAAGTCCAGCCGGGCGGCCAGGCCCCGGTGGCCCGCCCGGCGGCTCCACAGCACCGCCGGCAGCGCCGTCAGCGGCAGCCCGAGATCCTCCTCGCCGCCGGCCAGCAACTCGTCGGCCAACCCCACGGCCCGGCGCCACAGGTCCTGCGCGGCCGCGGTGAACGCCCCGGCCTCGTCGGGCGAGAGCACCAGGGCCGTGCCCTCGGTCCAGTATTCGTAGAACTCGCCGCCCGACCGGTGGGCACGGCCGTAGGGCAGGCCGGCCGCGCGCAGGCGATCAACCCACCCATCGCGGACGGGGACGCGGATGCGGCGCATGAGCCATCGTACGGCGCGTGCCCGACTACCTGCAGGCGGAGATCGCCCACGCCCGCGAGCTGGGCTTCCCCGACCCGGTCATCACGCGGCTGCGCTCCCAGCGCCAGCGGGTCGAGCTGGTCGAGGGGCTCAAGGGCATCGACCTGCGCGTCTACCTGGACGGCGAGATCCAGTGCTCCAGCGACGACGAGTACCGCTATCACGAGCTGCTGGTCCACCCGGCCATGGCGCTGCCGGCGCGCCGGGTGCTGGTGGTGGGCGGCGGAACCGGGAACGTGGTGCGCGAGCTGGTGCGCTATGCCGACCTGCAACAGGTCGTCCTGGTCGATCCCGACGAGGCCATCACCGCCGCCGCGGCGGCGCACCCGGCGCTGCGCAGGCTCAACGGGGGCGCGATGCTCGACGAACGCGTGGAGGTCGTCCACGCCGATGCGACACGGTGGGTGCGCGCCCAGCCGCCCGCCGCCTTCGACGTCGCGGTGCTGGACCTGCCCGACCCGGCAGTGTCCGGGCTCGCGGGCCTCTACAGCGCCGAGTTCCTGAGGGCGGTCGCGCGCCTGCTGGTGCCAGGCGGGCGGATGGCCGCGCAGGCCTGCTCGCCGTGGCTGGCTCCCCGGGTCTTCTGGTGCGAGGTGCGCACCGCGCGCCTGGTGCGCGCGCGGGTCGTGCCGCTGTGGACCCATGTGCCCTCCTTCGGGGAGTGGGGCTTCCACCTGTCCAGCGACGACCCAACCTTCGTGCCCTCCCTCCGCGACGGCCTGGAGCTGCGCTGGCTGACCCCGGCGGCCCTGGAGGCGAGCGCGCTGATCCCCGCCGACCGCCGCGAGGACCTGTACCCCGATGTGCGCCCCACCACCGACGCCGACCCGGTCGTGCTCGGGCTGTTTCGCGACTCGCTGCCGTGGGTGCTCAGCTGAGCCCCGGAGGCCAGCTCGGGACCTGTGCCTCGGCCGCGCTGTCCGCGGCGCCGAGCCTCGCGGCGGCGATGGACGCGCTCAGGCGCGTATCTGGACGGTGCGCAGCGCGGGATCGGTGGCGATGACCTGCGCGCCGCCGGCCCGCAGCGCGCGCAGGTGGTCGACGGCGCCCCCGGTGATCTCGAAGCCGTCGACGAGGATGGGGATGCCCGGCGGATAGGCCTCGACGGTCTCGCCCGCCACCGCGCCCACCGCTGCGCCCAGCTCACGGGCCTCGCGCGCCCGCGCCGGCCCGGGCTCGCGAGGCCGGCGGGGCAGGTCGGCGACGAGGTTCGCCGTCCACCGCCCGAGGGGCTCGCCCGCGCCGTCGGCCAGGACGGCCTCGAGGGCCTCGGCCACCCGCGCGGGCGCGTCGTCGTCGAGGTGGTAGGCGGCCACCAGGGTCACGCTGCCCAGCCCGGCCTTCTCGGCGATGACGCCGTGGCGGGCCAGCCCGCGGGCGACCGCCAGGCCGTCCGCAACCGCGGCGGTGACCTTCAGCGGATCGATGCTCCGCGCGCGCCCGGCGGGCAGCTCGCGCGCGGACAGACAGGGAACCCCCAGCCCGGTCAAGCGCTCGCGCAGCTCGGCGGCCAGGCCCACGGCACGGCGCAGCTGGGTGGCGCCCTGCGGGCTGTCCAGCCCCAGCAGAGCCGCCTCGAGGTTGGCCAGCAGGCCGTAGGAGGGCGAGGTGGTGGTGTACTGGCGCCAGGCCTGCTCGAGCAGCCGGGGATCAAGACGAGCACCCCTCCAGGCCATGACGGCGGTCTGGGCCAGCGCGCCGCCGACCTTGTGCATGGAGCGCACGGTGACGTCGGCCCCGGCGCGCAGCGCCCCCTCGAGGCCGAGCGCCTCCAGATGGGCGCCCCAGGCCTCGTCCACCACGACCACGAGGTGGTCGTCGGCCTCCCGGGCCGCCGCGGCGAGGGCGCGGACGTCGGCGATCGCGCCGTCGTAGCCGGGCGAGGTCGCCCACACTGCGCTGACCGGAGGGCTCCCGGCGAGCTCGTCGCGGATCTCGTCGGCGGTGGGCGCCAGGAGAGTCTGGGTGGCCGGGTGCCACCCGGCGGGCAGGAAGGCGACGGTCAGCCCGAAGGCCTGACAGGCGTGGACGACCGACTGGTGGCAGTCGCGCGCCAGGAGCACGGTGGCCCCCGGGGCCTGCAGAGCCAGGGCACGGGCGATCACCCAGTTGCCCCCGGTGGACCCATGCACCCCCAGGAGGCTGCCGTCGGCGCCCTGGCCCTCCGCCGCCAGCGCCTCCAGCCGGGCGAACGCGCCGGTGCGCGCGAGAGGGTCGCCCAGCTCGTCGACGCTGCAGGAGACCTCCGAGCGATAGGGGTCGTCCACGGTGGTCGCGGCGGGCAGGAGCGTGGGCGTGCACCAGCGCTGCAGCCGAGGCATCCGCCCGTTCAGCGCGTCGACCAGCGAGGTCACGCGCGGAGCATAGGCAGGGCTCTGGTGGCGGGCGACCACCCTCCTGACCGACGCCGCGGCCGGCGCGGAACTAGACTGCCGCGCGCCATGTTCTCCAAGGTCCTGGTCGCCAACCGCGGCGAGATCGCAGTCCGCATCCTCCGTGCGCTGGAGGAGATGGGCATCGACGGGGTGGCCGTGTACTCGGACATCGACCGCGACGCCCTGCACGTCAAGCGCGCCTCCGAGGCCTACCTGCTGGGCGGAGCCACGGCCGCCGAGAGCTACCTGAACGTGGAGCGCATCCTCGAGGTCTGCGGCGAGTCGGGCGCGGAGGCCGTGCATCCCGGCTACGGGTTCCTGGCCGAGAGCGCCGACTTCGCTCGGGCCTGCGAGGAGGCGGGGATCACCTTCATCGGCCCGCCCGCCGACGCCATCGATGCCATGGGCAACAAGACCCGCGCGCGTGAGCTGATGCGTGACGCCGGCGTGCCCATCGTCCCCGGCACCACCGACCCCGTGGAGGATGTCGAGGCCGCGCGCAAGCTCATCGACGACGAGATCGGCTACCCGGCCGCCATCAAGGCCGCGGGCGGCGGCGGGGGCAAGGGCTTTCGCGTGGCCATGGACGAGTCCGAGCTGGAGAAGGCCTTCGAAGGCGCCGCGGGCGAGGGCGAGAAGTTCTTCTCCGACGCGACGGTCTACCTGGAGCGCTACCTGCCCGATCCCCGCCACGTCGAAGTGCAGGTGCTGGCCGACCGCCACGGCAACGTCATCCACCTCTACGAGCGCGACTGCTCCATCCAGCGCCGCCACCAGAAGGTCATCGAGGAGTCGCCCGGGCCCGAGTGGATCGTCTCCCCCGAGCTGCGCGAGCGCATCGGGAAGATCGGCGTGGAGGCCGCCCGTGCGGTGGACTACGTGGGCGCGGGGACCGTCGAGGGGCTGCTGTCCTCCGAGGACGGCGAGTACTTCTTCCTGGAGATGAACACCCGCATCCAGGTGGAGCACTGCGTGACCGAGATGACCACGGGCATCGACATCGTCAAGGAGGGCATTCGCGCCGCGGCGGGCGAGGAGCTGAGCGTCGCCCAGGACGACGTCTCCCTGCGCGGCCACGCCATCGAGTGCCGCATCAACGCCGAGGACGCCTCCAAGAACTTCGCGCCCGCGCCGGGGACGGTCGGCTCCTACAAGGAGCCCGCGGGCCCCGGCGTGCGCGTCGACGCCGCGCTGGAGGCCGGCGGCGAGGTCTCGCCCATGTACGACCCGATGGTGGCCAAGTTGATCGTCTGGGACGTCGACCGCGAGCAGGCCACCCGGCGCATGCTGCGCGCGCTGAGCGAGTACCAGATCGAAGGCCTCAAGACGCTGATCCCCTTCCACAAGGCCCTGCTGGCCAGCGAGCAGTGGGCGCGCGGGGAGACCTGTCGCGACCTGCTCGAGGACAAGGCCTGGCTCGAGACGCTGGCCTTCGAGCAGCCGCCCGCGCCGGGGGACGAGGAAGAGGAGGAGACCGTCGAGCAGGCCTACACCGTGGAGGTCAGCGGGCG
>DASZCY010000282.1:0-1540 GCA_035942615.1 Solirubrobacteraceae bacterium
GGTGGCGATCCTCGACGTGGAGGCGATCGTCAAGCGCCCCGTGGTCGTCGCCGACGCCGCGGGCGACGATGCGATCGCCATCCGCCCGGTCTGCGTGCTGGGCCTCAGCTGGGACCACCGTGCGCTCGACGGGGTGCTCGCCGCCCGCTTTCTGGCCGAGGTCAAGCGCCGCTGCGAGGAGGGGGGGCCCTAGAGCGCTCCCACCCCTAGGAAGGATCTTGGAGGGCGAGGTGGTCGGTCCAGTCCTCGTCGATCATGGTCAGCGTCTGCACGATGTCGACCTCGTGCTCCTCGGCGGCCAGCGCGTACATCCGGCCTCCGGTGGTCGGCTCGGGCATCAGGCCGGTGCGCTGCTCGAAGCGGTCCATGATGCGCTCGGCCTGCGGGGAATCGCCGAGCTTGAGGAGGGAGATGTGATCCGCCATGGCGGCAGCCTTCCCCGGCCGCTCGGTGCTCACGCTCCCAGCGCGCCCGCGTCCGTGCCCGGGTCGGCCAGGGCGTCGCGGTGAGCGCGCAGGTCGGCGTGGGAGGCCACCAGCGGGCGCGCGGCCTCGAGGTCCTCGGGGCGCCCGGCCGACAGCACCGCCTGCGCGCGCCCCTCGCGCAGGAACCACACGCTGAAGGCGCCGTCGTCCAGCGAGCCGCGCACGACCTCCTCGTCCCACACCGTGCCGGCGCTGACGTACTCGAGCATGGCCCAGTCGGCGAAGTCCGACCAGAAGTAGGGCAGCTCTGTGTGCTCGACGGGCTCACCGAGCATGGCCCGTGCGGCGGTGCGCCCCTGGGCCACGGCGACCGCCTCGTGCTCGATGCGCACCACGCCGCCGTGCAGCGGGCTGTCGAACTCGCACATGTCCCCGGCCACGTACACCCCGGGCGCCGAGCTTTCCAGGCTCGCGCTCGCACGCACGCCGCCGCGCTCGCCCAGCTCGAGCCCGGCGCGCCGCGCGAGCATCACGTCGGGGATCGCGCCCGTGCCCATCACCACGACCTGCGCGGGCAAGCGGTGCCCGCCCTTGGTGACCACCGTCTGCACGCGGCCGTGCGAGCCCTCGAAGCGCTCGAGCTCGTCGTCGCCCATGACCGTCACGCCGTGGTCGGCCAGCAGCCGCTGGACGAAGCCCCCGGCGGTTGGCCCGAAGCCGCGCTCCAGCGTGACCGACTCCTGCATGACGATGGTGCACCGCCGGCCCAGCGCGGTGAGCGAGGCGGCGACCTCGCAGGCGAGGTAGGAGCCGCCGATCAGCACGACGGCCTCGGCCTGCTCGGCGTCGGCGCGGATGGCCTCGGCGTTGCCGGGCGCGCGCAGATAGTGCACGCCCTCGAGGTCGCTGCCGTCCACGGTGATGCGGCGCACCATCGCGCCGGTGGCCAGCAGCGCGGTGGAAAAGCGCACCTCCTGCTTGGAGGCCAGCCTGGCCGTGCGCGCCTCGAGGTCCAGCGACATCACCGCGCTGCGCGTGCGCAGCTCGATCTGCTGGCGCGCCCACCAGTCGGGAGGGTGCACCAGGGCGTCCTCCCGTGATGCGCGCCCCTGTAG
>DASZCY010000283.1:0-1569 GCA_035942615.1 Solirubrobacteraceae bacterium
GGCTGGAAGTGCCCCGCCCCCGGGAGTGTGGTGAACAGGACGCGCACGGCGACCTCCTCGCGCATTGTATGCCTCAGGGGCCAACACACTGCGGACGGACGAGACGGATTGTACCCCACTGGGACAGTCAAAGTAAAGACATAGCCGGTACGTCGCAGGGCGAATGCGTTCTAGTTGGTCGCCCTCGCCCCCGACAGGCGGCCCTCCTTTGTTAGGATTTGCGTGCTTGACGCGCAAACCCGACAACAGGAGGGCCGGATGCAGTATACGCCGACGCCGATTGCCTGGACACCGCCCGTGGCGCCGTTGGGCGTCTCCGTCGCCAGCCTGCGCGAGGCCTTCGCGTCGGTGCCCGACCCGCGGCGGGGGCAGGGGCGGCGCTTCGCGCTGCCCGCCATCTTGACCCTGGCGGTGGCGGCGATCCTCGCCGACCACCTGAGCGAGCAGGCGATCGCCGAGTGGGGCGCCGACCAGGACCCGGCGGTGAAGCGGGCCTTGGGCGTCCCCAAGGGCGTCGCCCCGCACCAGACGACCATCCAGCGGCTGTTCCGGCGGCTCGACCCGGCGCGCCTCGCGGCGGCGCTGACCGCCTACTTCGACCCGCCCGCGGCGCCGGGGGCGCGCCCGCGCGGGAGCCAGGGCGTGGCGGTCGACGGCAAGGCGCAGCGCGGGCGGCTGCCCTTCGCGGCGCACGCCGGCTGCCCGGTCCACGCGCTGACCGCCTCCTGCCACGACCGCGGGGTGGTGCTGGCGCACGAGGAGATCCGCGGCGACGCCGAGAAGGCCGAGGCCGAGCTGACGGCGGCGCCGCGCCTGCGCGCCCGCCTCGACTGGCGGGGGCGGGTCCTGACCGGCGACGCGCTCTTCTGCCAGCGCCACCTCTGCACGCAGGTCCTGGCCGCCGGCGGCGACTACCTGCTGGTGGTGAAGGAGAACCAGCCGACGCTGCACGAGGACCTCCGCCTCCTGCTCGACCCGCCCGCCGACCACGCCGCGCCCCTGCCGCTGCTCGACCGGCGGGAGGTGGCGACCGCCGACAAGGGGCACGGGCGGGTCGAGCGCCGCCATCTGGTCGCCTCCACCGACCTCAATGCGTACCTCGACTGGCCGGGGGTGGCGCAGGTCTTCCGCCTGGAGCGGACGTGGCGCGAGCGGGGGCAGGACAAGCGCGCCGTCCACTACGGCATCACCAGCCTGCCCGCGGCCACCGCCGACGCGCCGCGGCTGCTCGCCCACCGGCGCGGCCACTGGTCCATCGAGAACGCGCTGCACCACGTCAAGGACGTCACGCTCGGCGAGGACCGCAGCCTCGTCCACCTGGGTTCCGGCCCGACCATCATGGCCCAGTTGCGCGACACCGCCCTCGGCCTCCTACGCCGGGCGGGGCCCCGCCGCATCGCCGCGCGCCTGCGCCACCACGCCCGCCACCCCGAGGCCGTCCTGCCCCTGCTCGGCCTGCCCCTACCGTAGAACGCATTCGCCCTGCCGCCGGCCGGCGTCCTATTGGCGCGTCCGCCACGGTGGCGTATACTGAACGATTCAAGGATGGCACACCGCAGGGTGCATGGC
>DASZCY010000284.1:0-5150 GCA_035942615.1 Solirubrobacteraceae bacterium
CGGCTGTTGCACGAGCTGCTGGTGAGCGAGGTCGTCACGGACGGTTGGGACAGCCAGGAGGTCTTCGACGCGCTGGACTTGTGCCTGGCCTGCAAGGGGTGCACCAGCGACTGCCCCGTGCAGGTGGACATGCCCACCTACAAGGCCGAGTTCCTCCACCACCACAACGCAAGCCCGGCCCGCCGCCGGCCGCGCTATGCCTACGCCTTCGGCTTCATCGACCAGGCGGCGCGGCTGGCCTCGCGCATCCCCGGGGTGGTCAACCTGCTGGCTCGCACGCCGCCGTCCTCGCGCCTGGCCAAGCGGGTGGGGGGAATCGACACCCGGCGCTCGATCCCGAGCTTCGCCCCCGTGACCCTGCAGCGCTGGTTCGCTGACCGTGGCCCAAGCGCCAACCCCGGCGCTCGCCGTGTGGTGCTGTGGCCCGACACCTTCAACAACTTCTTCCACACCGACGTGGGCGTGGCCTGCGTGGAGGCCCTGGAGGCCGCGGGCTGGCACGTCGTCATCCCCGAGGGGCACGTCTGCTGCGGGCGGCCGCTGTACGACTACGGCTTCCTCGACCAGGCGCGCGCCTACCTGCAGCGCACCCTGGACGTGCTGCGCGAGGAGATCCGCGCGGGGACGCCCGTGGTGGGCATGGAGCCCAGCTGCCTGGCCGTCTTCAAGGACGAGCTGGGGCGCATGCTGCCCTACGACGACGACGCGCGGCGCCTGGCCGCCAACGCCTTTCACTTCGACGAGTTCCTCGAGCGCTTCGATGCCGACCTGCCCCGCCTGGAGGGCCGGGCGCTGGTGTGGGGTCACTGCCACCACAAGGCCACCGGGGGCATCTCCGGCGAGGAGCGGGCGCTGGAGCGCATGGGCCTCGAGGTCGAGAGCGTGGCGGGCGGCTGCTGCGGCCTGGCCGGCTCGTGGGGCTTCGAGGAAGGCAAGTACAAGATCTCCATGAGCTGCGGCGAGCACGCCCTGCTGCCCGCCGTGCGCGACGCCCCCGAGGGGAGCGTGATCGTCGCCGACGGGTTCTCGTGCAAGACCCAGATCGAGCAGGCGGGCACCGGCCGGCGCGCCCTGCACCTCGCGCAGGTGATGAAGCTGGCGCGCGCCGGCAGTACGCTGGCCCAGCGGCCCGAGGAGGGGACTTGGCTGTCCCGCCCGAAGCCACCGCTCGCTCGCAGGGCAGCGCGTGCTGGCGCGCTGGCACTCGGTGCGGCCGCGCTTGCTGGCGCCGGAGCCTTGGTGAGAGCCCGCTCGAGGCCATGGTGACCGTCCATCGCCGGGGCGGCACGCCTGCGCGCGCCGTCCCAGCTCGCGCGCGTACCGTGCGTTCGACCGTGTCAGGCCGACCGGCAATGAAGAAAGGACGGGGGCTGTCCGGTGAGAAGCCACGTCCCGTCGCGTCGCCGCGCGACCTCACCCGCGCTCGCCAGGCCCCGGAGCGTGGTCGATGCTGTCGGCCGTCGCATGCAGACCAGCTGTGCGAGCGTCTCGTGCGTGAGCCTCAACGGCAGGTGCACGCCGGCGGGCGTCACGCGCCCCCAGCGGTCGGCCAGGTGCCAGAGGAGGGTCTGGAGCCTCGTATCGGCGTGGCGGATGTGGGCAATGCCAAGGAGGAAGGCCAGCGTCCGCGAGCGCTGCACGCTGCGCGAGAGCAGCGCTGCCATGATGGTCGGAAAGCGACAGATCAACGCGGCAAAGCGCTCGTCGAGAACCGCGAGGGTCGTGCTCTCCAGCGCCGTCCACGACACCGACATGGCCACGGAGCCTTCGCGCTCGCAGTCCCATGGTCGCAGGAGGTCACCTGCACCGATGAGCTCCGGACAATCCCGTCCCGCGAGGTGCAGCGACCGGATCATCAGACCGTCGAGGACGAGCAGGCCGACCGAGCTCTGAGAGGTGTTTTCAACCGGGGCAGGCCACGGTCCGGCATCAACCGAGAGCGTGGGCACCACGACGCGACGCCGGAGCAGGTCGATCGCGGCGGGATCGATGCCCGCGAGCAGGTCCGGATCCTCGTCGAAGACGCGGACGACATCGACGCCCGATGCGGATGCCCGCCGACGAGTCACCGCGCGAAGGGCGGTGGGGCCGCGGCGTTCGCCGCGCGCGACTGGCTGGCCGTCCGCCGTCGGCGAAGGATGTGAGGCTGCTTGCATAGGTCCCTTCTCTCGGGTGGCTTTGCGGTGCCCTGGAACCGGCGTTGCCCTCATGCTTTCCGCGCCCGCCTCTGGCCACCCTGGGGGGCAGCCCCCAAAGAGGTCCATGTCGCTCCCCCACTGGCCGCCCGATCGCCCTCCCGACGGTCGCTGGGCCCTGGCGGTCAGGGCTCGATGAGGCCGCGGCGCACGGCGTAGCGAGTCAGCGCTACGCGGTCGCGCAACCCCAGCTTCTCCAGGACGTTGGAGCGGTGGCGCTCGACGGTCTTCTCGCTGATGAACAGCGATTCGCCGATCTCCTTGCTGGTGAGGCCTTCGGCGATCAGCTTGACGATCTCCGACTCGCGGGGACTGAGCGGATCCTCGGGCAGCTGCTGGGGGCCACGCTCGAGATACTCGCGGATCAGGGCGGCGATCGCCCGCGGGTAGACGAACGGCTCGCCGCGCAGCGCAGCGCGGCACCCCGACACGAGATCTTCGTGCGCGGCCGACTTGAGCACGTACCCCGAAGCCCCCGCGCGCAGCGCCTCGAAGAAGAACTGCTCGTCGTCGTGCATCGACAGGATCAGGGTTCGCAGGGCGGGCCGCTGGGCGGTGAGCTGGCGCGCGGCCTGGATGCCGGTGAGCCTGGGCATCGACACGTCGAGGATCGCCAGGTCGAGTTCCGCGCTCAGCGCCACCTCGACCGCTTGGGCACCGTCGGACGCCTCCGCCACCACCGCCAGATCGGGCTCCTCGTCGAGCATCAGTCGTAGCCCGTGGCGGACCATCGCGTGGTCGTCAGCGAGGAGGAGTCTCGCCGTCGGCGGCGCCATCGGTCAACCCCTCCTCCCAACCCACGCGCAGTTGCACCTGGAGGCCGTCGCCGTCGGGCGGTGCGCCGATCGTGAGCTCGCCGCCCACGAGCAGCGCCCGCTCACGCATGATCCGTATCCCTCCCGGCTCGACGTCGTCGGGTGAGAATCCCGTCCCGTCGTCGCGCACGGTCAGGACCACGCCCTCAGCGTCGGCGCGCAGCGACAGCCGTGCCCGGGTCGCGTTTGCGTGACGCACGATGTTGGTCAGGCTCTCTTGCGCGACGCGGTAGAGGACGAGCTCGGCCTCGTGGCTCAGCGACGGCAGATCGCGCTGCACCGAACGCTCCATGGGAAGCTTCGTCCGCTCGGAGAACCGCTCGGCAAGGCTGGTCAGCGCGGCGGGGAGGCCCAGCGCGTCGAGGGCCTCCGGGCGCAGCTGGCGCGCGATCGCCCGGACATCGTCGACGAGTTGCAGCGTCGTGTCGCGTGCTTCGCGCGCCGCCGCGCGGGTGCCGTCGGTCGACTGCTCGACGACACGCGTCAGCTGCAGCACCAGGGCGGTCAGCGTCTGGCCGATCTCGTCGTGCAGCTCGGCGGCGAGGTGGCGGCGCTCGGTCTCCTGGGCGGAGAGGGTGCGCCGGGCGCTCTCCCGGCGCTCGGCCTCCAGGCGATCGAGCATCTCGTTCAGGGTGTGGGCGAGCAGCGAGACCTCGGACTTCGGGCCGGGAACGCGGATGCGCTCTCCGGGGTTCAACGGATCGACGCGGCCCATCAGCGCGGTGAGTCGCGCGAGCGGCGCGAAGGCTCGGCGCATCAGGATGAGGTTGACCCCGAGCATGGTGAGAAAGCCACCCGCGAGTGCGATCAACCGTCCGTTGGCGGGCTCGATCATGAGCACGACGCCCGCCGCGCCCAGCACGGTGGCGTTGGGGACGAAGAGCCGCCAGAACAGGGGGATGTACCGATGCTCGTCCTCGTGACCCCGGGAGGGGAGCGTCATCCGCGTTACGTCGTCGCATGGCATGGCCACGCCACGTAGTTTCGTATCCCTCTGAGCATGCGTCCATCCTCCCACCCGCCCTCTCGCAGATCCGCCGGTCGTCGGGCCCTGCTGCTGTACATCGTGGCCTGGGCGTCGGCCGGGTCGGCCATCGCCCTCGGGATCGTCGCCGTCGTGAGTGGTGGCGACGATGAGGTTGCGCTCCCGCCGATCCGCCAGATCGAGCTGGGCCAGGCCGCGCGTGACGCCGGCTGTGAGCTGCACGCCGGGGCGGTGGGGCATGCCGGCGAGTTGCCGGTCGACGGCCCGCCGGCGCGTGCGGCACCGGCCGGCTACTACGAGGAGGCAACGAGCGAGCGCTCGCTCGTCGGCGCCCTCCGCCGCGGTCTGGTGGTCATCCACTACCGCCGCGAGCTGCCCGCGGAAGGTCGCGACCTGCTGCGGACCGTCCACAGCTCCGTTCCCGAGGGGACGATCGTCGTTCCCGACGACCGCATGCGCTTCGCGCTGGCGGCCACCGCGTGGCAACGGCTGCTCAGCTGCCCGCGCCTCGACCTCAAGACGCTCGACGCGCTGCAGCTCTTTCGCGGACGCTTCCTCGGATCCGGGCCCGACTCGCCGCGCTGACCTCGACCGCTGGGCCTTGCCGTGTGATTCAAATCGCCGGGCGGACCCATCCTCGGACGACGGCGTGCTCGTGCGTGGCGCAGTGAAGTTGCCACTGACCGCGGTCGCGATTAGGTCAGGCGGCGGGCATTGGTCGTGGCTCCTGGCGGGGCAAGCCGTGTGAGGACACACGGCTCGACCCCGTTCGAGCCGACGGGCACAGGTCTTTGGAACGCGCGCCGCAAGCCGTCCCACGCCCGCCGCGCGACCCGCGCAGCGCGATGGCCCGGCATGGCGCCGGCCGGCGCCACCGCGGCGCCCGCCGCCCGGGAGGGTGTTCGACGAGGAGCCCCGGCGGGGAGCCTACGTTGACATGGAACTCGATCAGCTGGTGGCCACCGTCCGCGGGCAGTCGGACCTTGCCTCCGAGGAGGAGGCGCGCGAGAGCCTGCTGGCCGTGCTCGAGGTGGTCGGTGCGCACGTCGGTCGGGGCGGCGCCGAGGAGCTTGCCGCCGGGCTTGCGCAGGGGGCGGCCTGCGCGCGGGCGCCGGCGCCTCGCCACAGCCGGGCGGCGGCGCGCCCGCGCAGGCG